>CAXAHZ010000258.1:0-2333 GCA_963968875.1 uncultured euryarchaeote | reverse complement strand
CGAGTTGGTTTCGTGGTTTGGAGCTCAAGTAAACGATTGGAGTCACGTGTTGACGACCAAGGTTCGTCACGCCCTTCCTCACATTGACCCGCACCACCACTCACGTGCCTTTTCCGAAATTGAATTTGACGGTGTCTTTCTGGTCGGCGACCACCGAGCCCATCCTTCGGTGCAAGGTGCACTCGCAAGTGCTGAACGCCTCTTAGAACATTTTGAAATACCTCTTCCTCACAGGTGAGCACATGACTTGGCATAACGCAATTAAATCAAAACGGCTCAAATCCGGCAAGAAAAAAATGCTCACCGTAAAAGGGAAATTGTTCATGGTCACCCGACAAATAGATGGCCTTTTTGCCACTGAAGCACTTTGTCGCCACATGAGATGGCCCCTCGCCTATGGTGGTAAAATCAAGGATGGATGCATCCGTTGCCCGCTCCATCAAACCACCCATAAGCTCGAAGACGGAGCGCTGCAGGAATGGTCCCCTTTCCCACTGCTCCCTGCTTACGGTCGCTTAGTGGGCAAATTTTCAAAACAGAAAGACCTGAAGGTTTTCCCCATAAGAGACGAAGATGGAATGATTCAAATTGAGTTTTAAATCTCATTCTCTCTTGATATTGGAGCGGCATTTCGCAGTAATTTAACATAAAAGAAGTTTGATTAAATAGTGGCTCTAGTTGCAATAAATCAGCAGGTTAGTGCTTTGATTTGATCACGGGTGAAAGTGTTGGATCTACTGTTTATCCTCGGATTGGTCGGTTGCATGTTCGCCGCCGCCCTCACGGTTCCAGCTGGGTTTGGTTTGGCAACCATGACAACGCCCATTTTCCTTCTTTGGTTTGAACCTCATCAAGCCATAGCAGGAGTTGCTGTAGTCCATGGTGCTCACAACGCTATGAAAGCTCAGGTGTTGAAAGAGCACATCGACCGAACCGCACTACGGAGGTTCGGCTTTGTTTTGTTGGGAGGTGCGCTTGTGGGCGCTTTGTTGCAAGGAGTCATCCCTTCTGACCCTTTGTTGTTGTTGGTGGGCATCGCTCTCGTAGTTCTTCCAGTGCTCAAAGTTACAGAGTCGTGGTCAAACATTCGTCTACCGGAAGCCGAGGACCGTTTGGGCGGTTTTGGCTCAGGCTTCCTTGGTGGATTAACCGGACATCAAGGGGCCCTACGAGCCATGTTTTTGCAAAATCGGCTTCCAAATAAATCCGAATATGCAGCCACTGCTGCAGTCCTTGCTTTGGTTGTTGACGCCACCCGGATTCCAATTTACTTATTCCATGATGTCTCGGTAGTCACCGAGCAGACTGGCTTCTTGTTTTGTTTTGTGTTATCGGCTTTGATAGGAGTCCGTATAGGGAAGCGGTGGCTGAAGAAGTGGAAGGGAGACACCATCCAACGAGGCATTATGTTTGGATTGGCCCTCAGCGGAATCCTCTACATTATCGAGGCCCTTTCCGCTCTCTCATGAACGCTGTTCAAGCCATGTTTTCAATCGCTGAACACCCTCATGGATGTTTTCAAGAGACGTTGCATAACTAATTCGAATGAGCCCTTCGCCACCCTTCATCAATGAGCCTGGAATAACTTGCACTTTTGCATGTTTTAACGCTAAGGTAGCAAACTCAATATCGGTCATTCCCGTTCCTGTGATGTCACAAAGAATGTAAAATGCCCCTTCTGGCTCTGGCACAATGATTCCAGGCAGAGAAGAAAACGCCTCATGTGCAGCGGTCCTTCTGGCCATGAACGACTCGTTCATCATCTCCACTTCTTCAGTGAGCCCGAGGGCAGTTTCGGCAGCGGGCATGAGGAAGGTAGGAACGTGTGTTGCTGCGCTGACATTGATCTTCTTGACGCCATCCATAACGTTGCTTGAAGCGGCGATCCAGCCCAAGCGCCAACCCGTCATAGCCCATCCCTTTGACCATCCTCCGATGGTGATGGTTCGTTCAGCCCCGCCTTCAAACTCACATGGTGATGTATATCCCCCATCCGTCCAGACCAGCGTTGAATAAATCATGTCATCCAAAATCCACAAGTCGTGTTTGACGGCAAGTTCCACGATGGCTTTTGTTTCTTCATGGGTGTAAACAGCTCCAGTTGGGTTGTTTGGAGAATTGATGATAATGACCTTCGTATTTGGGGTAATATGAGCTTCCAAAGCCTCCAGGTCGGGATGATAATTTTCGCGCTTAACCGGGACGTGAATGGGGATTCCTCCAACGAGCCGGACCATTCCATCATAGGACGGCCATGCAGGTGAAAGAAGGAGTACTTCATCACCTGCATCGATGGTCGCCATCATTCCGTAAAGGAGAGCTTGTTTGCACCC
>CAXAHZ010000257.1:0-2361 GCA_963968875.1 uncultured euryarchaeote | reverse complement strand
CCTGTCCGGATTGTTCTCAAACACTTAGAATTCCAGAGTCATACGGCGGCTCAGTACGATGCCCTGCATGCAGTAAAGTTTTCAAGGCAGAAGATGGGAAGTAATTACGAGGCGGATTGGTATGGTCGGACATTTCCAGGAGTTTGAAGATGAATACCTTGAGACGATGTACGAATTCTATGAAGACGATCCCAATCAACGGGTCCGCACGGGAGACCTCGCATCACGACTTGGTGTTGCACCTGCTTCTGCGACAGAAATGATTCAACGCCTTGCTTCCAGAGGTTTCATTGAATACATCCCATACAAGGGAGCAAGTTTGACTGACGCAGGATTGGTACACGGTCAGAAAATGAAGCGAAGGCACCGTCTCGCCGAACTTCTTCTTGATATTTTACCTTACGACGGTAATGCTCATGAAACCGCCTGTAGGCTTGAACACGCAATTGATGATGATTTGGAAGTCGCCTTATCTCTCCTGATGAGTGGCGTGACCGTGGACCCAAGCGGAAGGCCGATACCTGTTCCTACAGATGATATAGAACAACGTATATCGCAGCATTCTGGTGCAGTTTCTCTTGAGCGCCTTGGAGACAATTCTACCGGTTCTGTCATGACGATTCTTCTTCCAAAAAACATCGTTGATGGCTTTCAAGCAAATGGGCTTTCCGTCGGATCCAAGGTACGTAAGGATTACAGCGGCCGTTTCTTCATAGATGACCGCGAACTTTTGGTTTCGGATGAGTGGGCATCCGCAATTTTCGTTCAATTATCATCCGAATAGGTGTGAACACTTTAGAACAGGGATTGACCATCAAAGGATATGGGAGAGGGAAGCGAAGTCTTGATTTCCTCTTCTGAGCCAGAAGCATCCGAGTCAGGAAAGAGCAAATTTGGATTCCGTCCTTCGGAATCAATCATTCACGCTATTGACCGACAAATCGTCAGTTCAGGTCTTCGGCTCATCATGTTCCTTCCAGCATTTGCTGCCTTCACGTATTTTGCGACATGGGCATTTTCTCAAGACTCCCCATCATGGTGGGCTGAAAATATTGAGCCCAATGTTGGACTAAGTTTCTCAACAGCTATGGCCAGTTTGTCATTCGTTGTCGTACTTGGTTTCATATTGGCAGTTGGATTTCACCGCTACAGAGTGGGGATTTCTCTTATTGAATTCCATAAACAAGTAGAAGCATCAAACAATGAGCATCGTTCGGTTCAATCGCTTCATGGATACGATGGACTTCTTTTCCAACTCGAGAGTTCAATGACTCACCATACCAGATCGTTACTCTTTGCAGTTTCATCGGCGGTCATGTTGCTCATAGTACTCTATTTCGAAACCATAACAGTTCAGGGCAAACTGTTCTTGTTAGCATCCTCTTCATTCCTGGTCCTCTCGGTTGGTCAGCATTTACCCACTCGCTCTACTCCATTCAATATGGTGGACCGTACAGGTCTTCTTTCAGCCTATTCACCCCCAGTCCACCCCTCAACATTGAACATGGTGTTCAATGACCTTTTGAAAACTCACATGGATCCTTTGCTTAGGTCCCAGTACGATGATTATCTCAAAGAACTAGAGGCTGGATTTAAGAAAACCATTAATTCTCATTTTGCTCATGAAAAGTTCCTTATGACTGTCTACCGTCATGCCACGGGCCTTGACCGTAAGACTTTGGAATCTGAATTAAATGAGATTCTGAATAAGAAAGGTATGGATTTTGTTTTCTCTCATGAGGTGTTCACGCTTGAAGTGTGGCTCGTTCTCATTGGAATCATTTCGCAAACATGCCCTGCTTTCTTCAGAATGGTTGATCGTTTGAAGCAAGATCTGGAATCCGGTCGGCCTCCAGCGATGGATGACTTAATTTTTGAAGTTGATATGGAAAATGTAGTAACCGATAAAGCCAATTTATTCACTCTGTTTCACAATCTCTCCAACAAGACGAGAACGGTGGTATTTCGAATCCAAACTCCAAATTTTGAACCAAAGGACCTTGCCCTCACGTACCGTCTTGAACCTGGCCAAAAATACTGGTGGTCAAATGAAGCACTCCCCCTCGCAGTCAAAGGTAATGAGGACGTTCTTGGCAAGATGTCGGGCCTCCTAAAAGACAGTACGGTTTCCTGGCAGACCCTGATTCCAATCACGCACGGTGATGCGACGGTTTCTGTACGACTTGAGGAGACAAACGGTGAATTGCTGCTTGGGCGGCAAATCAATGTCCGAGTACGTTCTGAGTTCAGGCAATGGCTACGAACAACAGGGTCATTTGTTGCATATATTTTCGGTGGCCTTGGTCTTGTAGCCTCATTTTTATTGCTGATTTACAACGTCTTTGAAGGCTCATTGTAGAA
>CAXAHZ010000256.1:0-2367 GCA_963968875.1 uncultured euryarchaeote | reverse complement strand
ATGGCCAAGACGGTATGGATTGGAGATATCCAAGATGGATTGCACAATGGACAAACCATTGAATTGAAAGGATGGATAAAACGGACCCGTGGGTCTAACAAACTCCGATTTATCGTTTTGAGAGATTCCACTGGAGACATCCAGTGTGTTGGGAAGCTCACTGACCTTGGAGAAGAGGTCTTTGAATCCATGAAAGGCGCACTCATTGAATCAAGCGTTATCCTAAACGGCACAGTTGTTGAATCTGAAAAAGCACCTGGAGGTCACGAACTGGTCGCTCATTCGTTTGAAATCATAGGACCTGTAGATCCCGACCGCCCATTCCCAATTAACAAAGAAGCACTGAATGTCGTTGATGAGGATGGCGAATCAATGCCCGGGGGTTCAGAATTCCTGCTCAATCACCGTCATCTCTACCTTCGCACTAGCCGCATGACAACCATGCTAAAACTACGAAGTTCTGCTTTCGGAGCAATTCACAACTACTTTAGAAATGAAGATTTCATTGAATATCAAGCTCCAAACTTCGTTGCAGGAGCCGTTGAAGGCGGTTCAACACTGTTTGAGGTTCCCTATTTTGGAGAAACGGCATACCTTACACAATCGTGGCAACTCTACGCTGAGGCTGCTATGCCTGCACTTGAACGACTCTACACTATCGCACCGTCATTCCGTGCAGAGAAGTCTCGTACTCGAAGACATTTGACTGAGTTTTGGCATGCTGAGATGGAAATGGCTTGGGCGTCCAATGATGAGATTATGGCTCATGGTGAAGGTGTTGTACGACACATTGCACGAACGCTTTTGGACGAACGAGAGACTGAACTTGCATCGATTGACAGAGATATAGAACTGGTTGCTCGTTATGCTGACAATCCATATCCAAGAATGCGCTACGATGAGGCTGTTGAAACCCTTCAGGGTATGGGAGTTGATGTCAAATGGGGAGATGATTTGGATTATTCCAAAGAAAAAATTCTCACTCAGGATTTCGATGTCCCCCATTTCCTAACCCATTATCCTAAGGTCGCTAAACCGTTTTATCACCGTGTTGATACTGAAGATGAAAAATACGTTCTTTGCCACGATCTTCTTGCACCCGAAGGATACGGTGAAATCATTGGAGGAGGGGAGAGAACGTGGTCCGAAGAAGAGATTCTCCGCCGCCTTGATGAAGAGGGAACACCGAGGGAGCCGTATCAATTCTACATTGACACACGCGCTTACGGCGGTGTACCTCACGGTGGGTTTGGACTTGGTGTAGACCGGGTTGTGAGTTGGCTAGCCGGTGCCTCACACATTCGGGAAGTCATTCCGTTCCCGCGTACTTCAAACCGAGTTACGCCTTGATCAGAGGAGCGGCTTACCGCATTCCGGGCAAGGCAAACCCGGAATGAATTCACCCAATAAAAATCCACAATGAGGGCATATTGAGGTCATAAAATCATCAACAAAAGACATAACATTCACTCAACTGTGTTTGCCTTCAAGGCTTGGGTATGGAAAGAGATTCACAAATTTGGTTCAATACGAGAGCCAAATCCTTCTCTTCGATGACAAAATCTGCATGTTGTTTGGGCTTATCGTCCCATGGATTGAACAAAATGGCACAATTACTCTCTCGGAACATTCCGATGTCTCCTGAAGAATCTCCCACAGATGCCGTGTATTCTTTGGTGACTCCTAAGCGGCGTTGAAGCATTTTAACAATTGAGCCTTTTCCGTCCATTTGCACCTGGTATCTTCCGAAATCCCCGATAAAACTCTTTCCGGATTCAGTCGGCGTTGTTGCGAGCCATCCGTTGGTAAACACATGCAACTTACTGTCCATGCCTTCAGATTGCTCCCTCGCAGTGTGTCGGTCAATTCCACCCCATCTTCGCTGCCATGGCTGATCAGAAGGAAAGCATGCAGCGATATCTCTTGCAGTTTTTTGCAACCCTCCGCTCACTATGGCTACATTTACATCATGGCTGAGCAAATGTTCAATCAAGAACCTCCAACCCTTCATCATTGGCATCCCTTCCATTAAAGAACGAAGATGTCCATCGGTGATGGGCTCCAAGAACGAGGATTTGATCAGGTCTAAGTCCAGTTTTATCCAATCCCATTCGTCTAATTTCCCTTGATTGTAGAGTTCAAAGGACTCATCGTTTGAAATTCCGAGTTGGTCGTAAACATATTGCCATGTTGACAAATGATCGACGAGAACACGGTCCATATCTAAGCAAACAAGTTTCCCGATCATCATACAACACCTAACTTACAAGTTCAATTTTGTTTGGGCCAATTGTATTGATGCTGAATACGCTCGACTTGCTTCCCCATGATATAGAGAATAATGGCTACCATCATAGCGAAGAGGCC
>CAXAHZ010000255.1:0-2378 GCA_963968875.1 uncultured euryarchaeote | reverse complement strand
GAGGAAGTGGAAGAAGAGGTCGTTTCGGAGGAAGTTGAAGAAGAGGACAGTTCTGAGGAAGCGGTTGAGGAAGTTACGGCTGATGAACCCTCTACGACCCAGCAGGAGCTTCACTCTGGATTATTGATGACCGAAGAAGGCTTTGCTGTACGTTTGCCATCTGATTCTGTCAACAACATCATCAATTCTCTAAAGCAAACACCACATGAAGGATACTTGCCTGTTGTCGCATTCTCTGCGAGTGGACAAATCGTATTGAATTTCGAATCTGAATCAAACGGTGCTTGAGAATTCAGCCTAAGAAAAACAATGAGGCGGGTGCGCTCCCCAGCAACCATGGGTGGAACATCTCGGCGTATGGTTTGGATTGATCTTGAGATGACTGGTCTTGACCTTGAACACGAATCGGTCATTGAAATTGCTACTGTGATCACAGACAGTGAATTGAACATCCTTGCAACGGGTCCAAACCTCGCCATCAAGGTCTCACAAGAACTTCTTGATGGAATGGACGAATGGAACACACGTCACCACTACGGTAGCGGTTTAGTTCAGCGTATTCACGATGATGGAGTGGAATTACTGGAAGCAGAGGAAGCGACCGTGAAATTTCTCAACGAATGGATTGAACCAGGGACTGCCCCTCTTTGCGGAAATAGCGTGTGGAATGATCGCCAGTTCCTTGCAAAGGAAATGCCAAAGGTGTTGGAGCTCCTTCACTACCGAATGGTCGATGTATCAACAATCAAAGAATTGGCCCGGCGATGGTACCCCAATGCACCGTTTTATTCCAAAAAGGGGGCACATCTAGCACTTGATGATATATTGGAATCCATTGGGGAGTTAAAACATTTCAGAAAAGAACTGTTCATTCGTCAATCTTGACGCCAACTCGGTTGGCTAGGGTCTTTATTCTTGAACGACGACATGATTTGAGCGACGACTGCCACTGCAATTTCTTCGGGTGATTCGGCTCCAATGTTCAGTCCAATCGGGCAAATCACCTGGTCCAACAAAGCTTCAGAGTGGCCCCGTGATTGACATTCCTTGCGGAATGCCTGCCATTTGGACCGGCTTCCAATAACACCAATTCGTGGAGCGCTTTCTCCATCGAGCAACACATCATCTTGACTGAACAATTCCAAGAGACCGATCAGCCGATGTTGATCCTCGCTCCAATCATGGCCCAGAAGCAGGATGTCTGAGAAACGATTCATTGATGCATGAGATTCTTTACTGAAGAGGTCATCTATGCTAACAGATGTTCTTTCGACTGCATTTGGATAAACATCGGCCGATGCGAATTCCGGACGTGTGTCGTGAACTGAATGGAACCACCCGACTTGGTCAAGGAGTACCGAAAGCGCCTGTCCACAATGACCGCCGCCCATGATGAAGATGTGGGGCATCGGAATCATCACCTCTAATGAGAGGGTTACGCGCCCTCCGCAAAGGGAATCAAGGGGTTGTACTTCATAGCCCTTCGCCCCTTTATTCAGGCCGTAGGTAACGACTTCTGCAGCGGGCGATGATGTATTTTTGAGCAATGTTCTGCAACGGTCAAGAATCGTATGTTCAAGGCCTGCCCCACCAACGGTACCTTCCCATTTTCCGCCAGGAGAAGACATCGCTAAACGGGCCCCAGTTTTTCCTGGGACACTTCCTGATGTGTTGAGGACCGTAACGAGAACAACCTTGCATTGTTCATGCAATTGGTCCAAAGCCCATTGAAGTACACGAGCCGTCATGTTTGGTCCTCTCGGCCTGCCCTCATATCCCTTGTCCTTCGTCAAAATAAGCACTGAGTTCAACCCCATGATGCTTCAATTTACTAAGGTCATCCGGCGTGTCAATGTTCAAATGAAGCCAAGGTGCATCAACGGACACCTCCTCAAATGAGAGTATATCTCGTAATGGAGCATCGGTTGGAGCTGCAAGAATTCGTTCAATATCCGATCCATTTAGCGTCACAGGATGCCCTCGTTGGCCGTCATGAACTGGGCAAACAGAACGATTTTGTTGAAGCAATTCTTCAACAAGGTTTGCGTTCCATCCCGGCCGGTCAACAGGAGCCATAACCAACCGCTGAGGCAATTTCCCAATATCAGAATGTAAAGAAGAGATACCGTTCTGAAGGCTGCCTGTTCTACCTGATTCGGGATGAGGATTGATGCTAACTTTCGCACCAGGGACTGCAAGAAGAATGTCCACCGATAATTCCGAACGCGTAACGACAACAATTGGTTCGCACCCTGCCTTGACCAAATGGTCATATGCCCATCTTACCAGCGGCAGGCCTTCAAAATCTACCAGGGCTTTTGGTTCTCCAAGCCTGCTACTCGCACCGGCTGCTAGAATTACTGCTGGGACGGCTCGAG
>CAXAHZ010000254.1:0-2399 GCA_963968875.1 uncultured euryarchaeote | reverse complement strand
ACTCCTGCGATATCCTCGATGCTTTCTTCATCATAGGTAATGCTAGCAGCCTCTCCAGCGCTTTCACCCGCTTTGAGTTCCATATCACTAAATCCATCTTCTTGCGGTTCAAAATTAAGTTGCTTTACGTCATCATCCCATATTTCATCGGAAATGATTCCGCCGTCTGCAGAAATACCTCCTTTGCCTTCGAGCGCCTCTTTTGAAGCGCTGGATGATTGAGAAACGGTTACTCCACCGTATACCTTCTCAGACGTCGAGGCCTTTTTCTTTCCGATAAGATAAGCGACCAAGAGAATAACCGCTGTCAATCCAGCAAAGGTTGCAAGTCCAACTTTAATGACTTGGTCAAGAACTTCATCGTCCACATTTACCGCTGATGAACCGCTAGAATCATCATTGAGTGATGCATTCCAAGCATAGTATCCCAAAGCATTTTCATCAACGAGATTGGTTTGGTATGCCTGGTAAGCAGGGTCGTTCCAGCCAAGGCAATCTTCAGAAGTGTCATTCTTATTGTTCAAACAGTAATCCTGCTCAGTTGCTATATTGGGGCTTGTGTCATCATAATCTGCATTTGAACCAATACCATCACCATCGCCATCATAATGCTCATTCGGATCTTTATCCATAAGCGGTGATTCAGTTCGGTCAACCCAACCGTCTCCATCAGTATCTAAGCATCCAAACGATGCCAATTCTGCATATCCAATGCTGGTGTTGGCATCAATGACCCATGCTTTGGTTGATGTTCCGTACTCCCAAGGACATGAATCTGGTAACTCGCCTTCAGAATCATCGCCGTATCCGTCACTGTCTTGGTCCTCCCATTGAGTTCCTTGAGACGGTAGGGCATCGGCCCCATCCACCGAAGTCCAGTCTTCATCGGGGTTGGAGTAACCATCAAAATCTGTATCCGGGCAACCAAACCTGTCCTCTGTGGAAAATCCGTTTACAGTGGGGCAACTGTCGGGCCTAAAACCGAGAGGATTGTCGCCATAATTGTCCTGGTCCGAATCGCTCCATTGAGTAGCCTCCTCTGGAAACACATCCCCGTCAAGTCCGTTGGAATTATCTCCATAACCGTCGCCATCAATATCGCTCCACTGATCGGTATTATTTGGGAAGAGGTCGGGGTTGTTGCCTACTGGGTTATCTCCGTACCCGTCGCCATCAATGTCTTCCCATTGGGTCCCATCCTCAGGGAATGTATCTGGGTTCACACCGTTTGGGTCATCACCGTAACCGTCATCGTCACCATCTGATGTCTGAGTGGGATCATTAGGGAAGTCGTCGGTGAGGTCATTTACGCCGTCCATATCAGAATCTAAATCATAGAAGGTGATTTTAGTTCCAGATGGCGAACTTCCTACGATGAACTGCTGACCGGTAAATGTAGAAACAAATCCGACCACATCCCCCGACCCAGAATACGTTACCAATTCGCTAAAGTTCGTCGTGTTTACGAGCGATAATTTGCCTTGTTTTGCCCCAATAACGTACGTGTCATTGCCGTCCTCTGCCATGAATGTAATTTGCTTGGTATGTGAGAGCGACAAACTTTCTACATCCCAAGAGTCTGTATTGAATTTGTAAACTGTACCTCCCGTTGTTCCAGCAAGAAGCGTTCCATTTGAAGTTTCTACGAGTGAAGAAACGATTCCTGTGGAGTCACTCAACGTGGTAAGCAGCTGACCCGTGTAGTCGTGGATGTAGATCTTCTTGTCGTAGGATGCAAGTGCAACTCGCCCGTCTGTCAAGATTTCGAAGGCACTGATACCTGAGCTAACGGTCGTCGTCCCGGCACCCGTTGGGGTTGATGCCGAGTATTCCTCCGCCCTACGCTTCCCAGCGTATTGTGCAAGCCAAAGTTCACCCTGATGGTCAAACTCGGCATCGTTAACTGGATCGGGTAGAGTGATATTATCGGTAATTGCTTCAGTACTCAACTGAACTACAAACACCCCCGTTTGGTGTGAGACTGTAACCAATTCATTTGCATCATCAATGCGCGCTTTATTTGCATTCACATTCAAAAAAAGAGTCCACTGGGTTGAAAGAACGCCGTCATTAAACGCATTGATACTTACATTTCCTTCGTCATCAACGGTCAAAATATTACCGTTATCAAGCACCGACCACAGCACAAGAGCTCGGTCCAATTCATCGGTTTCTCCCGCATATGTAATGTTCGGTAATTCCGCGCTTGTGCTCCCCATTGCTGCACTTTGAAGGCACAGAATAAACACAGCGAGAAGAACTGTGGTGCGCTTCATGTAACAACGGTGTTCATCTTATGATATGAAAAGCGCGTATGATTGTGAAGACAAAACGCAAGGTCAAACTTCATCTTCTTCATCATCGGTTTCCGGAACCATGGTCTTCACTGGTGCCTTTGT
>CAXAHZ010000253.1:0-2412 GCA_963968875.1 uncultured euryarchaeote | reverse complement strand
CCGTTGAGGTCAAATGGAATCAGCATAATACTGATCAAATGGAATGGCACCGATGTGGCACGCTGTCCCAATGTGGCCTCACAACCACACACCGTATCAAACCGAGGACCCAGGGGTCCCGCTAATCGGTCAATTCCCGAAGTGGCTTCTGAAACCCCAATCACGCCAAGGAAGGCATCCCCTGGTAGAACACCTTGCGCTGCAAGCGTTTCATTATCAGTACCCAAACTCGACCTGTAAGCATGCGTGTCAGATAACGTCACGGTCAATGTTTCCCGCTCACCATCAGCGTGACGTACAACGACGTCTACCGTTTCGTTTGCACTGTACAAAGCCAAGGTTTCTCTGAACGCTTTAGCGCTGGTTATCGGTTCGCCATCTATGGAGATGAGTGTGTCCCAAGGTTCCATTCCAGCATCATCCGCCCCCTGGTCCACGATGATACCTCGCACATGTACGCTGTCATCAGCAGCAACTAAGCTGCCTGCGATCGAACCAAGCATGATGAGCATGATGAACGAGGCGAAAAGGTTGGTAGCAGGCCCTGCCGCAAACATTCGAAGGCGTTCTCTGCGTGGAGCTCTGAACAGTTCCTCTTGTTGGGGCTCTGCAAAAGCTCCCAGAGGAAGCGGGCCGAGTTGGAGCATGCCGAACGAGCGGATGCGCATACCGTGGCCGCGAGCGAGTAAACCGTGACCCAATTCATGAATAACCAACGAAACTACGAAAGCCATGACTCCCCATCCGAGCGGAATAACGGGGTTGATGCCCGGTATGGCAACGAGTTCACTGGCCGATGGTGGCGGTGTTGTTGTCGGTGAAAGAATTGACATGATGAAGGCTAATGGAACCAAAAGGCCGACCACAAGCATCGAAACGGAGCATACCCAAAGGGACAATTCTCCGTAGGCCCTCCAGAACTTTCTTGGCTTTGAGAGGCGTTCAAGCAACTTTTGACCTCGTTGAGTTCGAACCATCAACACGATGCCCAATGCTCTGGTAGCGTTCCAACGGTCAAGGGTTCCGTTACGTTCCCATGTTTTTATGAGGATATACCATGCAAAAAGCAGGATAAACAGCAAACTCCAGTTCGCTTGGACCGAACCCCAACCCCCCACCATGACCATGCGACGGTTCGTTCCGCCTTGAACATTGATGTAGGTCCATGAATAAAAATTGAACAAACCTTCATGATGTGTCGCTCAGCCCTTGCATCGTGCTCAACTACAATATGGCCATTGAAGTATGGTGTGAAAAGGCATGGGGCGAGACGCCCAAAAAAGTCTCAGAATGGGCCTCAAATACTGAAACAGTACAAGTTTTTTTACGTCTTTCAGCAAGCGTTCTGATAGCGGATTTTGAGCTCAAAAATGACGGGACCCTCCACATTCGTCAGCACCTACACATTCCTTTGGAAACGTGGAATCCCGGTTCGATTCAGGGAATACGAACCCCCGAAGGAAAGACCAGGTTTTCTCACCGCAGGCAAACCATCTATCTCTCGAGTGAATTACGGGTACCTGAATGGGGTGCAGCTCTCCTTGAAGACTGGCTTGTGAGCATGCGCAGTGATGTGAACCGACCGAAAGACCGTTCACAGAGAGTAGCTGAGATTACCCGAATGAAAACATCGGTCCAACGTAATTTAGAAACAGCTTCGGTAGCAAAGGTTGGAAAGGACATCACTGATTTAGATGCGCGAATTGATCGGATCGGGGACACGTTGGCTAAGTGAAGTTTCAGTCCATGGTCGTGTCAACGCCAGGCAACTGGTCTTCACCTTCACGGTAAACAGTTCTCATGTTGTTGATGAAATTCTTTTCTTTTACTACGATTGTATAATCCTTGATTCCGTAGTCCTTTTCTCCGTCTAGCATTTCTAAGAGCACTTCAAGGGTAAGACGAGCCCCTTCACGGTGAGGATATGCGAAGACACCCATTGAGATCGGCGGAGAAACAATTGAAGTCACGCCACCCATTTCTTCAATCGTTGCAAACAGATTGGCGTATGTTTCAGGAAGAAGGTCACGACGGGCTTCATCTTGATTTGGTCGGCGGCAATCTGGGCCAACAACGTGAATGATGTGTTTGTAATTTTCACTCAACGCAAAAGGCTCGGTTACAACGTTCTTTGTAACTGCACATGGTGGAGCGTTTACCTTCCTCATCTCCAAGCAAATGTTTCGGGTTACCTGCGTCAGTTCTTTCCCAGCCTTCATGTGAATCATATTGTCAATCCCCTCACGGCCGGAAAGACGGTTGTTTGCAGGTGTAATAAGGACATCAGCGTTGTGATTCCAAACCTCGCCACCCATCACACGGAGGACCCCCCATTTGCAAGTTCGGGCCATGTAGAGTTCTGCCATCGTTCCACCAAGAGGGGCCACCCTACATATTAGGTTCGCACTTTTT
>CAXAHZ010000252.1:0-2428 GCA_963968875.1 uncultured euryarchaeote | reverse complement strand
GGCCCGGTGGGCAAACTAAGGTCAACGCATACGCTCTTTGTAGTCTGCGGCGACCACCGTTTCAGTCTGCGCTCAAAAATTTGGTAAAAACAATGATGAAACTAAAAACTATCAATTACTGCTTAGGCCATGCGAGATCGACTCTTCCAAATTTTAGTTTTTATAATCGCCTTATGTTTTTTTACGCCATCAACTCTGAACAATATGCCGGTTTCCTCTGAACTGGGCTATGAATATGTTGGTGAAGTTGCCAATGATGAAAACCTGAGTGACACGCAGTGTTTAACCATTCAAAATGCAACATACGATTATGATTATTCACTCCCACTTCAAGACCAGTTTACCCTCACTGCTGAACTTCATAACTCCTGCACAAGAACGATTAATTCTCCAAGCACTGGAGCCTACACTACAGATCATTGGGGCTTGGAGTCTTGGGGCTCAGGTGTTAACATCACGGACGGAGAGCTCAATTCAAGACCTTCAATTGAAGGTAACAGTAGTTACCAAGTTACATGGAATGTAAAAGTTGATTTGAGTTCGGGGTGGGAAGAAGGGATGATCCTTCAGTTCCTTTTGTACCCGTTCATTGAAAACTGTCAAGATAATTGTGAGCCCTCGGACCTCTCCAATGGCTTCTTATCTGTTCCACTTGGGGAAGTGAATACCGCTCAATGCCTAAGGGATTTAGGGAATCATAGCCTCCAATACGATGCGGGCGATACAACCATCAATGTTACATTTCAACCTTGGAATTTGTGTCATGGTACACTTTCGAATGCATCGTTTTCATTGCAGCCAGTAAATCAGTCCAGTGAATGGATAAGTGTCAATTACACCGGAGTTGAAGGCTTAGATGATGAAATTGACCTTATTTCAGATAGCCCTACATCTCTTTCGAGCATCCCTCTCTCCTGGGAGGTTTCAATCAAAGAAGGGGCGCCCGACTCGACCGTTATCGAGCTTGTTTTGACTGGGGGTTGCGATACGTTACAAATCGGCACCTATATTCAGAACTGTACCGCATCTGAGTATTGGTTTGATGATGTATATGCTACATTTCAAATTTTAAATGAAACGGATGGGGATGGTTGGGCAGACACAGATGAACTCACATGTGGCACCGACCCTCTTGATAACGTGTCTGTGCCATTGGATACTGATTCGGACCGAGTTTGTGATGTTATGGATGACGATGATGATAATGATGGAGTGGTGGATTCGTACGATATGTTCCCATTGGACTCGGTTGAATGGAATGATGACGACGGAGATGGTGTCGGAGACAATACTGATGATGATGACGATAACGATGGGGTTTTGGACTGGGACGACGCATTTCCACTGAATGAAGATGAATATATTGATACCGACCGTGATGGAATTGGGAACAATGCGGACGATGACGACGACGACGATGGTGTAGCCGATGAATTGGATGTCTATCCTCTGAATCCATACCTTACTGATAAATTGGAAGAATGTGTGTTTGAAGGGAAGCAATATGAGTTTGATGACAAGGCAGAAGTCGTGTTTTATCTTAGATGGGGTGATGATAATGGAGGACAACATTGCGGGACGTTGCAGTTTGAATTGTACGATGATGTTGCTCCGAAAACGGCTCAGAGTTTCCGCGGTCACGTCGCTGATGGAAATTATGACGGCGCCATTTTTCATAGAGTTATCAACGATTTTGTCATACAAGGTGGAGACTTTGTTTCTGGTGATGGGACGGGTGGATACGCACACGATTGGTATGGTTACTGTAATGGATTAGAAATGGAGCAAACAGATTGCCCCAGTACGAGCGAGTATACACTGCCGGACGAAATCAATGAAAATTATAATCACGTTGCAGGGGCGTTATCAATGGCAAAGTTTAGTGCTAAAGACACGGGAGGGAGTCAGTTCTTTATCATCGATAAAGGAGTTGAAATGCCGCACCTTGATGGAGTACACTCGGTTTTCGGAACAGTCTTGACTGGAACCATAAATGGCGATGGGGTTGGCGGAATTCAAGTTGTGGAAGCCATAAGTCAAGTTGCGACGTCCGACAGAATGGACCGGCCGTACGTAAACGTGACAATATTGTCGGCTGAAATTATCGAAGGTTCTAATGGAGACAGTGAAAATGAAAGCGATGAAGCCGTGCCAGGATTCAGTGGCGTTCTTACACTGAGCGCCTTATTGGTTGCAGGATTTATTTTCCAGCGCCGCGAGGTAATTTGAAAGGATTAGGGTTGCTGCTCTAGCATTTTTTTGAGGAATTGTCCGGTATAACTTTCCTCAACCGCTGCAACGGTTTCTGGAGTTCCTGCAGCTAAGATGGCCCCGCCTCTTTCACCGCCTTCAGGGCCTAGGTCTACAACCCAATCACTGGACTTTACAACGTCCAGATGGTGTTCGATGACAATGATGGTATGGCCCT
>CAXAHZ010000251.1:0-2440 GCA_963968875.1 uncultured euryarchaeote | reverse complement strand
AGAAATGGATTCTTGTCCGCTTAGTACCCTCTGCAGCCGGTCATCCATCCCATTCCAATCAAGGTCAGGGCCGTAAGAAAGCCACCACATATCATCCTCTGCAGAGGGGCGGTCGCCTCGGTCAATGATTCGGGTAGGGCGTAAGCACAGTTCCTCATCGCACATCAGCGGAGGGAGAGCGTCAATAAGAATCGGGTCGGAAAACAGTGAAATCTCATCAATTTGGACCTCTTCAGGAGTTGTTTTTTGCGCGAGAGCCATTCCGCTAAGGTCAGCCAAAAGCACGATTAGTGCAAATAAAAAGGCGGCTTTACGATGTTGATTTGAAACGGATGATGTTCCCTTCATTCGCCTCACCGTTTGTTGCATGACAAGCCCCCCTTTGAGCCTATCCTCTTTTCGGGCTTCGTCTTTGCGGTATCAAGCCACCGGCGAAGCGAGTAGGAAACTGGACGAATTCAGACCTTAGGACGGAGGCCACTCAAAATGATCACTCGTTGATGAACACTGCAATCGTGGACCGGAATTGCGCTCTACAAGACCCAAATCTGAATCACAAACAGGACAGGTTCCCGCATCGGCGATATGCTCCATCCATGCAATCCGAGTTTCGGGCTCATCCCCGGCCTGGAGCAAATTCTTGAACGGTTCTCTGAGGTGTTTTGGAATGGCAAACCCCCTTTCAGTCCAAGGGTCAGTGAGGTCCTCAAGATCCACCATTGAGGATTTCATTCGTCGCAATCGTGATGAGACCACATCTTGCCCGCTTGGACCACCGTCAACCACACCAAGTTCCACAGGACCTCCCCGAGCAATCAAGGGCAAGAGGGCGTAAGCGGCAACAAATCCTCCGATGTGAGCCATGTGAGCAATTCCACTTGATTGCCCGGATTGCATTGTAGAAAGCGCACGAATCAGTTCCATTCCAAAATAAAGTAGAGCGATGAGAACAACAGGCCAGGGACGAATTAAGAGTATAGGGAACGGAATTTCATCCTTCGGCCACCCGGAGAGATACCCCCCCAAGAGGCCGAAAGCAGCACCTGATGCACCGAGAGCCATCGTAGTAGACCCCGAATTGAAGGCGGTCCAACACATTGAACCACCGAGGAGACCCACAATGTAGACAACTGCAAAACGACCTCTTCCCAATCGCTGCTCAAGAGGAACGCCAACCAAAGCTAAGATGATGACGTTTCCCAAAACGTGGGTTAAATCTCCTTGGCTGTGGAGAAAACCTGCTGAAATCAGCGTATGCCAGAAATAAGGTGCTCCTGTGGTTCTAGCGGGCACAAGTACAAAATCAGACCAAACCCAATAGTAAACCACACCCCACGACGCCAAGAGCGACCAAAGAACTTGAACAATGGACCCTAAAAGTACACTAACTGTGATGCCCATTGCCAGGGAGGTATCTGTGCGAAATGCGTATCCAATCGGCACCGTTATTGCTGCGAGCCATAAAATCACCACCGACAACTCTGCCGGACTGAAGACGGACACGGCAAAGGCCATGATTGGCCCTTGGGGTGGTCCTCTTTGGAGTTGATGCATAAATCAAGACGAATAGGAGGGTTCATCCTTTCCGCCCGAGTGCAAGGACCATGGCGAAGACCCTTCTTGAAGCGGTCAACATTGAAGTTCGCCGCGGAATGGGGATTGTCCTTTCAGGTCACAATATTCAGGTGAAACAAAGCGAAATCGTTGTATTGGAAGGGGCCAACGGCTCAGGAAAATCAACGCTCATCGAGGCATTGGCAAGGCTTCTTCCTCTTGAGAAGGGGCATGTCAGTCATGGAGGCGAGATGGTTGTTGACCGTGACGGGAGGCGCAAACCTTCTCCGATTAACGTGTCGCTGGCCCTTCAAAAAAACGGAATACTCGGCTGTGAACGAGTCCAAGAACACCTCGAAACCGCCATGAGCATGACCGGTTTAACTCTTGACACGACTCCATTTCTAGAGGCTTTTTCTCTCACTCATAGAGCAAACGACAAGATTGCAAACCTTTCCCAAGGTCAGGCCAGAAAGGTTGCGGTTCTCGCTGCTTTGCTTCCCGCATTTGCAAGTTCAACTCCATGCATTGTGTTGATGGATGAGCCTGATGCGGGGCTGGACGATGGAACGATTGATGCATTGTGTGGCTACATCAATGAATTGCAAAAGGCTGGCCATAGTCTTGTCATCAGTACGCATGATGAACGGTTGAAGCATTGTGCCAGCATCAAACATTTCCTGCCCAGCGGAGAAAGTATTCCAGCCAAGCATGATAAAAAAATAGAATACAATCAACGGGCAACTAAGCCTCAATCGCCAGTTTCTCCAAGCCGTTTCGGAATGACCATGCAATGGAGAACGTTGGCTTGGTTAAATCAAAACGCCATGGCTGCATTGTTAACACTCGGAATTCTCATGGCAATGGGCGGTTGGACGGATTCACT
>CAXAHZ010000250.1:0-2441 GCA_963968875.1 uncultured euryarchaeote | reverse complement strand
CCACATATTCTTTGAGATATTTCTTAAGACACGCCCTCGCCCGATTCTCATGGAGCCGCATGCCCATATTTCGCTCCCTCCCTCAACTCCAGTACCGACCTATTACGATTGTCGGTTTTCGGTTCTCCGCGCCCCTCTCGGTTTTCAGCGAGGTGCTGAATTACTGGAGGACGACGATCAGGCAATTCATGCTTGGGTGACTGATGGTGAACTGATTGTCGCTGTCGGGAGAGCGCATCTCATCGCTCCAGAAAGCGATGGCTCTGCGGCAGACCATGCCGGCCCAGGTGCAACGAAGTGTCCCAGTTTTGGTCCTTTAACCAATCCGGATAACCGCCCTGCTGTACAAATACGACAGATGGGAACGCGTCAAGAAGCCCGCCGTAAAGGCCATGCTGCACGGGTATTGCACTCCTTGGAACAAGCCGCAATATCCCATTTCGCAGCGAAGATAGGACTTCTTCAAGCCCGTGAAATCGCAATTCCGTTTTACCAGTCACAGGGCTGGATTCTTGTTGATGAACCATACTCTATTGCCGGAATTGGACCGCATAGGTCTATGATGAAGCATTTCTGAACATGAATCGTTCATATACCGTCAGAAAACTGTCATCTCACGGAATATGTATGGAGGGGTTCAAACCCTCCAAAAAGAAAACAAACCCACTGCGTTGTTTTTCTGTCAGATATTATGATTTTGTTGAAAAACGACGCTAAAACCGAGGAGATACGATGAAACTTCAGCAAATCAACAAGAAACAACCTTATTATGCAACCGGGAACAAGGAAAATACGATGCCCCCGGAGCAGACCATGCAAAAGGCGAAGAATGAAAAATTTCTGAAAGCGCTGCAAACTCTTGCAGAAAGAGATCCAGAAGGATTTTCAAATGTGGCTCCAGAATTGATTAAACGCAGTGTTTGGAACTGGAGAGGGGCTGACCCATTCTTTGCTGAACGCCTTTCGAACTGGATTGATACAGCACATAAATGGAGCGAGTTCAAAGAAATATTGCCGAAAGAAGCCCATTTACCACGTAGAAAAGCCGTTGAGCAGATTTCCTACGACACTTTACCGAAACAATACAGTGGCTTTCTTCACCACCTCACCGAGAGGTTTGAAGGAGATTATACCCGCTGGGATGCGTCCAAGAGAGATCAATTCACTATTTTGGGAATGCTTGCCCTTGAAGTTAAAGAAGGAGTTCGTCAAGGTCGCCTTATCCATCATCTTGGTTTGGACAGTTCGGTAAGTGCGGGCCTTCCTGGTTCGAATCCGATCCGGGCTGCTAAAAGTGCCTTAAGCCGCTCTGCAAAGCCATTGCATCTTTGGGCGCCGGCATCCGGAAACGGAAGTGAAAGATTGCATGCTTTTGCCGATTCAAATCTTGCAGACCTTGTCGCTCGGTTTGTCCTGAATCAGCAGGCAGCAATCCTCTTGCCGCCAGCTTACACCCTCGAGGGGTAAACGGCACATTGCGTCGCGCCTTTGATATAGGGTCGGTATGTTCCAGTATGTAGAGGGAACGTTGGGTTCCCTAGAACCAACCCGTGAAAAACGATGCATTTGGAGGAACAATACAAGGACAGTAACAAGAGTGAAAAACGCATGACTCAAAAGCAGTCAATGCTTAACAACACCGCCGTAGTTGTTGTTAAAAACACTCTTGCAAAAACCTTGAAAATTACCGTAAGTCAGTGCGCAGCATCGTTTGAATCCCAAAAAGCCACTCCCATCATGTGGGCTGGGCTTTTGGAAAGAGAGAACAGCGGGTTCTCTGTGTAACAACAACCAAAAAAAATAGGAAGTGAAAAACATGAATAAGAAAATAATGAGCGTGCTAATTGCAATGTTCCTTGCTCTCTCTGCAGTTTCTGCAGTGAGCGGTGACGGATCTGACCCACTCGACCCATCTGATGGTGGCGCCGATTGGGACGGTGACGGTCTCACCAACTCCGAGGAACAGAACCAAGGCACCAATATGAACAATGCAGACAGCGATGGCGACGGACTACCTGATGGTTGGGAAGTCTCCAACGGCCTTAACCCAACCAATGGTGGCGACGGAAATGCAGATCCTGACGGCGATGGCTTGACCAACGCCCAAGAGTATGCATCGGGTACCAACCCGAACAACGCCGACACCGACGGTGACGGCAAGGCCGACAACGTTGACTCGTTCCCGAACGATCCGAACGACGGTGAATACTCCGACTCCGACGGTGACGGTATCCCAGACGCATACGACCCAGATTTCTCGGAATCTGACGCAGGCGCTGGTGACGGCGGCACTGAAGGTGGCGGCGAATCCGACGCCGGAGCCCAAAACCCAGCACCTGGTCAAGGACAAGGACAAGGACAAGGTCAAGGACAAGGTCAAGGACAAGGTCAAGGACAAGGTCAAGGACAGGGTCAAGGACAAGGTCAAGGACAAGGTCAAG
>CAXAHZ010000249.1:0-2460 GCA_963968875.1 uncultured euryarchaeote | reverse complement strand
GCGACAACGATGTCAATGATGTCCTCCAAATTATACTTTGATGAGAGCGATGAAGGTTGAAGCTCCGGGCCGATAAGTTGTAACTGACCCAGGCCGTCCAAGAGTACAATGAATTCGCCCCATGAAATACAACTAACGACGCCTGCATCAATCTGCAATTTATTCAACAATGCTCCGTTAAAGTCGTACATCATGAGGCCTTCAATCTCATTTCCAACAATCAGTTTTTGATGATGAAAAACCAGGAGAGAAACATCGTTTTCTTGGAGGATGTCTGCAATGATTTGGCATGAACCTTTCTCGGTTTTGCCAAGGAAAACACGCTTACTCCCCTCAACCCACGCCAAGTGAGAACTCGTTGAAGAATAAACAAGATTGCTAACCTTACCCTCTGGCTCAACCAGTTTGAATACCTCTCGGGTCAAGACCATACAATCCGCTGGTGAGGACTGTTGAAAAGGCCTCGCACGCATTGAGCGGAAACTTTGTTTCAGTTTTCTTCATCGTTGTGGAGGTCAATACCTTCCTCATCGTCATTGGATTGGTGCTTAGCAGCGTCATTACGAGCTTTGTCCAATCGATCCAGGTAAGCAGCATCAATATCACCAGTGACGTATTCGCCATTGAAACAACTTGAATCAAAGCGGTCAATGCCGGCTTCATCGTTCCATGTAACATCAATTAAATCTTCCAATGTTTGGTAAAAGAGACGGTCCGCTCCAATCACGGTTCCAATTTCTTCAACCGATTTGCCATTTGCAATGAATTCCTTAACGGCAGGCATGTCAATTCCATAGACGTTAGGATGACGGACTGGGGGTGCTGCTGACGCAAAGTAGACCTTAGCTGCGCCTACTTCACGGGCCATCTCAATAATTTGAGCACTGGTTGTTCCTCTAACGATTGAATCATCAACAAGAAGGACGTTCTTTCCTTTGAATTCATGCTCAATTGCATTCAGTTTTCTGCGTACTGACTTCTCCCTAAGTGCTTGCCCCGGCATGATGAATGTCCGCCCAACGTATCGGTTCTTCACAAAACCTTCCCTGTACGGTAAATCAAGTGCATTGGCCATCTGTAATGCGGCAATACGGCCTGAATCAGGAATTGGAATGACGGCATCGATGTCGTGGTCTGGCCACTGTTCGAGAAGGCGTTCTGCAAGGCGTTGACCTTGATTCAATCGGGCTTGATAAACCGAGATTCCATCAATAACAGAATCTGGACGTGCAAAGTAAACGTACTCAAAGATACATGGTGAGTATGAGCGCTTTGGAGCACATTGCCGTGTGAAAAGGTGTCCTGATGAACTAATGAAAACCGCTTCTCCAGGAGCAACATCACGCACGATTTCAAAACCTAGGGCCGTGAGGGCTACCGATTCGCTGGCTACCATGTATTCTTCTTCGCCCTCAACGGTGCGCTTTCCAAAAACAAGGGGTCGGATTCCATTGGGGTCACGGAAGGCCAGCACACCATAACCCGAAATTACCGAAATACAGGCATATCCTCCACGGACATGCTCGTGTAACGCAGAAACAGCACCAAATATGGTCTCAATGTTGATGTGTGGATTGCCTTCTATTTTGAGGGCTCGGGATCGGTGTCCAATTTCAACAGCAAGCATGTTCAACAGAAGTTCTGAATCACTTGTTGTGTTGATGTGCCGCATGTATTCATCACGTAGCATGACTGACAATTCTTTTGCATTGGTGAGATTGCCATTGTGAGCTAGAGCAATTCCATACGGTGAGTTCACGTAAAATGGCTGTGCTTCGGCACGAGATGATGAACCGGCAGTCGGATAGCGAACATGCCCGATACCAACGTTTCCTTGAAGACGCAACATGTGCCTCTTGAAGAAGATATCAGAAACCAATCCATTGGACTTACGAAGGCGGAAATTGCCTTCATAATCGGTAACAATACCTGCGGCGTCTTGTCCTCGGTGTTGCAGAACTGTCAATCCATCGTACAGCAATTGGTTGACATGAAACCCTTGACGACCAACCAGACCTATTATGCCGCACATGGTGTCGCCTCAACACTACCAAACTATGGCTGCTTCTTATCGTTGCGATTGGTTCGCAAGGTTCAGGGTTTGGGGCGATGTGCCTTTTTGGACCAGTTGTATTTGCGCATACGTGATGTTTCACCGTATCCACATGAGGAACAGACCTTCTTTTGCTTGTGGTAAGCGTTGCGGCCGCACCGGCGACAACGGATGTGAGTGGTCTTCTGACGCTTTCCCATTGACGGTGTACCCTTTGACATTTAACCACCTGATGGAGCAATCCACCGACCTCTTCCTTATGAAATCAACGGCAGGACAGTTGCCATAGGAATTGACTATTCTTCCTCAAAAATATGTTTCTTTGCCGTCCCATTCATGAGCGACGCGAAACCGATTCCGCCAACGAGAAGGACACTAATTCCAACAGCGATGATTGTGGTTGAAAA
>CAXAHZ010000248.1:0-2464 GCA_963968875.1 uncultured euryarchaeote | reverse complement strand
CCCGATGACTGGATTCTTTACCCCTGGCTGAAAGCTCGACCAAAACCGGCAACAGCATCAACGCTAGAATAAGCGAAAACAAGACTGTAATGGCGGTGATGAGGCCAAAGTCTTGGATGACCGGCATCGGAGAAAACAGCAATACTGCAAATCCAGACATGGTAGTAACCGCACTCAGCATCAATGCAACGCCCGTCGTATCAATCGCCGCCCGCAGCGCTTCCCAGTGGTCACCTCTGTCCGCCATTTCTACCTCAAACCGCCTCCACATGTGGATGGAGTAATCGATGCCGATTCCGAGGGTTAAGGCCGTTACCATCACAGTGAGGACGTTCCATTTCAAACCGATAAGTGCCATGGAACCCACCACCCAAAGAGAAGCGACACCAACCGGGAAGAGGACGACAACAGCGGGCATAATCCTGCGAGTTAACGCAAACAGAACAAAGAAGGAAACGGCCAAGGATATTGCAGTACTTTCAATTTGAGATGAGGATAAACCGGTAAGAACGGTCTGGAGGACGACCAAATCCCCAGTAACATGGAGTTGTGCGTGATTCTTGAGTTCATATTTCAAAGTCCCCGAATCGTCTGTTGAACCTAATATTTCACGGAAATTTTCTACGACACGGTTTGATTGGGAAGAACTTGAGGCTTCAACACGAACCTCATGACGCAAGTAAGTGATTTCTGAACCGTCCATATACACGCTGTTAGAGATACGGTCCGCCCATGTTTCT
The DNA here is from genome assembly GCA_963968875.1 of uncultured euryarchaeote. GTDB lineage: Archaea > Thermoplasmatota > Poseidoniia > Poseidoniales > Poseidoniaceae > Poseidonia. The sequence continues at coordinate 1,724 of CAXAHZ010000248.1, read as the reverse complement.
CCAGTAAGAGGGTCAGCAGTTGATTCGTTTTGAGCAAGTGATGCAAAGAATAAGGAAAGGTCAACGCCCATGCCTCGGTCTATTGAATACACGTCTCCTGAATCATCAACTTCCATGTTGTAATCCTCACCAAAAGAAGCATTGCGTAACACTGCATCGCGGATAATGGTGTATGGACCATCATAGGACGGTGAAGAAATTCTGAAGTCTGTACCTACAACATCATTGTTTGATTCTAAATCGCTATGCAGATTCCTCAATTCAGTTAGAAGATCATCATCTCCGGGAATAGAATCCTGACCCTCGGCTGGCTCCATGAGAACATAGATGACCTTCCAACCTGCACTCTCGTAGCTTGCAGCCAAATCATCTCTCACCGTCATGATCTCAAGGTCTTCATTTACGAAATCCGCTAAATCAAAATCTGTTTCCAAGGAAAGTGCTCCATAGATTGACAATCCAGAGATAAGAACAGTCACAAGGATGACGCCGACTTGTTGTTTTTGTTGTAACTTCACAATGGCTTCAGAGATACGTGGCAAACGCAGTGGAGACAGAACGTTCGCTTTGGATTCACTTGTGAACATGACGTGAAGAGCGCCCACAAATACCGTTGATGAAAGGAAGGCACATATGACTCCGAGTGAGAGTGCATAACCGAGAGTTGCGAGTGGTGGAAGCGGTGAAATGATGTTGGCAAGGAAGGCGGAAACAGTTGTTATCACTGCAAGTGAAAGCGGTATTGAGAGGTGGGCTGTAGCTCTTAACCAAGACTCCGCTGGGTCCGGATATTTCTCTGAAAACGAACTTTGTGAGCGCTGAAGATGAATGGCGTAATCAATACCTAAACCGAGCACAAGTGGGGCGACGGTTGCCTCAAGAGCCGTGAAGCGAGCGCCAGAAACATTGAGAATCCCATAGGTCCAAATCAGGGCACTTGACAACCCAATCAAGGGGAAGATAACTTGCTTTGTTGAACGAAAAGCGACTGCCAACATCAATACAACAACAATTGATGCAAGAGCAATAAGCAATATGAGGTTGTCAAAGGTACCTTCGTCGATGTCATGAGCGAGTAAATCGTTAGAGATCGCAACATAATTCATTTCGGACTCTTCTGAGCGTTCACTAAACACATCGCGCATTTCATCTTGCAATTCTTTTCGCTGATTTTCATTCATCTCCGGGTCAATCTCCAGCACCCATAGCGTTGAGGATGCAGTTGGTGCGCCGGTACCGGAGCCTCCGTCCAAATAATCACAAGTTGGATCTATGGAGAAATCATTGTGGAGTAAAGCGGAGGTCGCATACGTTGCTGCGGAGAGAAGTTCGTTATCTCGGTCCAAGACACATGTTTCATTTTCGTCAAAGAGTACATCAAGAATTTGACCCCAATCAGTCAAATCAGCAATTTGTTCACCGTTGCCTTCTTCATCCAAACTCAATTGGAGAATACCTGGGGCAGTGGTCCATACATGAACAAGATTTTGCCGCTTGGAGGATTCATCTTTGAAGACGTTCAAATCTGTATCCATCGCTTGGAGCGATTCCAAACTAAGCACGTTTGAACCATCATCAGCAGTGACATGAATGAACATTGGACGAGTCTCGTCGGGAAAGAATTCATGGATTTTATCATGAACCTCAGTGGATTCCGATTGAGGTGCAAAATCATTGAGATCGGTTTCAAAAGTAGGAGGGGAAAGAACAAGTTGACCGAGAAG
>CAXAHZ010000247.1:0-2470 GCA_963968875.1 uncultured euryarchaeote | reverse complement strand
AGATGAAACTTGATGCAAGGGGTCCAAGAGATACACGCATTCTTATCGATGTTTCATGGAATGCTGCCGAAGAAAAACGCAACTTAACTCTTGTAGGGGAACAGGGCGAATTGGTTCTCACATTTGGCTCAACACCGCACCTTGCGTTCAATTCGGGCGAAGCCACCCAATCCCTACCGTTCTCAAACGATACAACCCCACTTACTCTTGAATGGGAATTCTTTCTAACTGCTGCTTTGTCAGGCACCCCGACCGTATACCCTTCAAAGATGGACTTGCTGCTGTTGAACAGATGGCTCAGTATTTTGGCACAGTAAAAAATTGGCGGACATCCAACTAAGATGTTGCGAGTATTCAAGAATAAACAACTCTCCCCCGTAACCATGGGGCTTTCATTCTCTACCGTTCAGCGTATGTTTGCAGCAAGCGCAATCGCCTCGGTGGGTGTCGGTTATCTCGACGGTACCGTCATGGCCGGGATGCAAGCGCTGGTTGCACTTTCAGCACTTACCGGAATGATTTGGGGCCTCTCTGAAAGAGACATCATGACTTCATCCCTAAATCTACAAGGGAACGGACCGTGGGAAATGCTCGCTATCGTCGCCAGTATTGTTGTCTTCGCCCAAGTTTCAATCTCCATGTGGGCGTTTCCAACACTAGGAGCATACATATTATCGCTTTCATTTATTGGATCTTTCTGGGCAACAGGGTTCATGATTCAGCCAGGCGGAAACTGAAATCATCCGCATTAACATCGTAAATCGGCTCTATTGCATGCGAAGTGTCAAAGGCCGAAGCCGACGGCCTTGAGTTGAGTATTATGGCTACATTTGGCGACCACCCTACATTACCCGACGCCCTTGAGGCTCTGCTTGAAGACGATGTCCATACGGTTTTTCTCAAAGCAGAATGTCCACCTCGTGTTAAGCGAGGAACGATTGGCCAATTGAAATTGGTTGAAGTGGAGGCGGGTGAAACGGATTGGGACACCCTCCGCGTTGAAGCATTAAGCGATGAATTAAGCGACCTGGTTGATGAAAATAGACATCGGAGCGATTGTTTCCTCGAAATAGACCGAAAGGGATGCCGAGTGATACAACTTGGAGATTTACGAATTGCTTGTGCCTGGCCTCCTTTCTCAGATGCACGGGAAATTACAGTTGTTCGCCCGGTTGCCAAATTGAGTATTTCAGATTATAATCTCGATGAACGCCTCATCACACGACTTAGCAACCACCATCGGGGCGTATTCATTTGTGGCCGCCCCGGCTCAGGAAAAACAACGCTCGCTCAGGCAATAGCGGAGTACCTCGATACCGACGTGGGAGCCTTGGTCAAAACCATGGAGGCGCCTCGGGATCTCCAACTGGCAGACCGTATCACACAGTACGCACCCCTAGAGGGGGACCTGGAAAAAACCGCCGAGATTCTGTTTTTGGTCCGACCGGACTTTGTTATCTTTGATGAAGTCCGACGGGCGCGTGATTTTGAGATTTTTTCGGACGTTCGCCTAGCAGGTGTTGGCCTTCTAGGGGTCACTCACGCAAATTCCGCATTGGAGGCGATTCAACGATTGATAGGGAAGGTAGAACTTGGCTTGGTAAGTCAGGTGCTTGATACGATTATTCATGTTGAAGCAGGGGCAATTCAGCAAGTTCTTGAACTTCGTATGACCGTAAAACCTCCAACTGGAATGCAGGAAGAACTTGCCCGGCCAGTCATTGAAGTCATTGAATTCCCGAGTGGAACCATCACGCACGAAATGTTTGCATTTGGTTCCGAGATTGCAGTCGTTCCTATCGACGGATCAAAAAAAGAGATGTCGCCCCTCAAAGCTCTAGCAAAGGAGCACATCTCGTCGCACATCCGGCAATGGGTTGGAGTGGAATGCCAAGTTCATTTCAGTAGCGAAAGTTCAGCAACGATTTACGCACCACAGAACATGATTGCGACCCTTGTGGGCCGCGGTGGTGACAATGTCAAACAACTCCAAGATGAACTTGGAGGAATTCGCCTGAGTATTGAGTCGTTCGACGAGATGCCTGAGTCCCTTGATCGCCCGAATTCATTTTGGCAGGATCGGAAAAGCAACAATCGGGGAAAATCTGCTCGGGAGAATACGCGAAAAAAAGGCGGAAAAAGAGGCAGAAATCCACGTCGCTGATGATTTTCACAAAAGAGTGGACATCGGACCATCCCGAGGAAAATATTGGCTCCATCTTTAAGAGTCAATAAGTGGGGCTTCATGTTACGAGGATTAACTATGTCCGATGAAGAAACAACCCAACCCAACACTGAAAGCGGCGCCATTGCCTTTCTTTTGATGAACCGGTCTTGGCTCAGTGTAGCATCATACGTTATGATTCTCTATGCAGTCTGGGCAGTCATTGAAGTGTTCACAAATACCTATTTCACAGGAATGCAAATTCCGCCAGTTACGGGGACAGAGACCAATATTGACTCCACTGAT
>CAXAHZ010000246.1:0-2475 GCA_963968875.1 uncultured euryarchaeote | reverse complement strand
ATGAACGACCCATGCGTCCACCAATACCTTCGACCATGACTTCATCGTGTTCATCAATGAAGTTAATCGCACCATCGCCGGGAGCGAAGGCAGTGAGTTTGTTACCGTTCTTAATCAGTGAAATCTTGACAGCCTTACGTATTCCGGAGTTAGGTTGCTTGGCTTCAATACCGACCTTTTCAATAACGATACCCTTTGCTTGTGTCGAACCAGCAAGAGGGTCGTGCTTTGCTCTGGATTTGAGCATGCGCTTCTTATATCGACGATCGGACCAACGGAATTTTTGTCGGTCTTTTGCCATCTTGGCACCAGCAAAGAGTCCTCTACCCATCATCATCACCTATTGAAGCAATTCGCCGACTTGCCGCCCCTATTTAATCAAATCCCTTCTTTACAACGCTATCGTGGCTCCGTCGTTCGTTTTATTGAACCAGAATCCATGCTTTTTTTTGAACAACATTCAAGCGACTCCGGCCGTTGGAACGAACATGGCCTTCAGAGACCATCTCGGTGCAGCGTCCATAGAAGCAGGAGAAATTACCCTCCATCACGGTATGCTCAACCATTCCCAAGCAAGTGGACATGAAATGACATTGTTCACGAATATCAAAGAATGCCCCGGACATCGCGCCGCCGTCAATATGTTGACCCGGGACCGCCTTTGTGCGGCCATTGGAATAGAGCCAGAAGAATACATTGACACATTGGGTTGGGCCATGTCCAATCCGAGTCAGCCTAAACTTGTCAATGTTGAAGATGCACCTTGTATGGAAAACACTCAACAATCTGTTGACCTTGAAGCATTACCAATACCGCATCATTGGCCCGAAGACCGTGGACGATATTCCTCAGCGAGCATCATCATAGCCGAAGATAATGGAATTAGAAATGTCTCGTTCCATCGCCAATTCCTAAGAGACAAGAACCACTTGGTTGTTCGCCTCGTGCCACGCCATTTGAGGACGATGGTCATGGCAGCCAGAGAAGAAGGGAGAGAGGTTTCCATCGCAGTGGTAAATGCGCCGGACCCAGTCGTATTGCTCGCAGCGGCGATGTCTTTTAATGAGAACATCGATGAATTAACAATAGCAGCAACGCTGCATGAAAAATTGTACGGGACGCCTTTGGAATTGGTTGAACTTCCAAATGGCATCCATGTCCCCGCTGATTCAGAGTATGCCCTATGGGGTAACATTACGCTTGAAAACGATGATGAAGGACCTTATGTCGACATAACAGGAACCGTTGACGATGTTCGTCAGGAACCTGTTATTGAAATCAAAGGTATTAACCACAGAAACAATCCGATTTTCCATGCCCTCATCCCTGGTGAAGCTGAACATAAAACCCTCATGGGCCTCCCAAGAGCACCAACCATCAAGGCTGCCGTCAATCAAGTTGTAGATTGCATTGATGTGCACATGACTGAAGGTGGTTGTGGATGGCTAGGAGCCGTTTTGAAAATTAAGAAAGTGTCGGCTGATGACGGTATGAAAGCGATCGAGGCTGCTTTTGCAGGCCATAAGAGTATGAAAATAGTAACCGTCGTAGATGAGGATATTGACATAACTGACCCGGTTCGTGTTGAGTGGGCTATGATGACGAGGTGGCAACCCGACAAGGACACACTGATTTTATCAAATCAACGCGGTAGCTCCCTTGATCCATCAAGATACGATGACGGGAATACTTCCAAGATAGGTTACGATGCCACCATAGATTTTGGTGTTGAGCGAAAAGGTTTCATGTCGGTCCAATAGATGGTGATGACATGGTTGACAGCCAAGACCTTCTCCAGCACCCAAGGCGAAACCTTGGGAATCGGTACAGGTCATCGGCTCAAAAGTTTGCAAAATTAGCACAAAAGGACCCAAATCGTGCACCCCAAAATTATGCCTGGGCAGAACAAAATGCACGCCAAGCCATCCTTCATGATTTCACTGATGAAAGAAATTGGCGTTGTCTTGCGGAACTCAAGGTTTCCAATCAAGACGGCGATGGACTTCATGCAGTGTTGGAAGATGTATTCTCCATATTGGGCCGAGACCCGGACCAAATTGACCAGTTGAAAGGTGTGGATTTCCTTGCAGTTGGAAGAGAATTACTTGAAGCTGCATTCACCCGTGACCCTCTTGACCCCGATTCATGGTGGAATCTTGTGTCACGCCATGATGAACATGAGAATCCATCTACCTTCACCATTACACTCAGTGAATTTTCTGAACGATGCAAACGATTGGACTTTAGGGACCAACGAGCAAATATTGTATTCGGTAGACGCATAGAACGAATTAGACTTTCAGGCGATGAGGATTTATTCATTGAACTTGCTCGGCATCTCCTCGCACATCGTCCGAACAACCATGAATTGTGGATGGAAATGGGACGACTTCATGAACGAAGGGAAGAAATTGATGACGCTTGGTCTTGCTATGACCACGTTCAGCAGTTACGGCCCCATCTTGAGGTCCGCGA
>CAXAHZ010000245.1:0-2483 GCA_963968875.1 uncultured euryarchaeote | reverse complement strand
AGAAGGGAGATTCCAACGGAACTTGCAAACCCTAATGTTCTTGCCCGTGCGAATGGTTCTGCGATAGGAGTGTCAATAAAACGAATCATGCCCGGGGAAAGCCCTTCCGTTGATTCACTCATGGTTTTCTGAAAAGGCTCAGTCACTTGAACTTCACGCTTTGGGAAAAAGATGTGTCGTGGGTTCTTTACTCCAGAGACCTACATCCTCAGCGAAGGTTTCAATCACGGATAGGTGGGTGGCAATATCAAGGCCCCAAGCTGTGTTCCAGTGTTGTAATTTCGGCAGCAGTTTTTCCCATTGATTGGTGACACCACGAGAGTTTTGATTTCCATAATGCAGCAAGAGTGCTGCCGTTTGAATCATTCCTTGAACGAGCAATATCTCTTCAGGAGCCGCCATACGTCGCTTGAGGGAGTTCCAAAGGTCTTCCCAAGATTCATGAGCGTGCCAAAACCTTCCACCATCAAATTCAGCCAAGCCTTCTCCAAGCAGTCTCGTTTCATCTTGACTGAGTTCTCTTGCCCGATGGGGGGTCATGTTTGGGGGGAGTTGTTCATGCTTGAAACAGTATGTGTTTCAGCGGATTTCTCCGCACTCTTCAAGAGGGGGTTTAGGGGATGTGCGGGTTAACGGTGGTTTACCCCAATGGAACTTGTGCACGGCGACTTGATTGAACAACGACGCGGGGGCGTTGATGTTCTTCGCCTCATGGCTCAAGATTTGGCAACACATGACCAATCCGGAGCGGTTTCAATCAGGCCAAAAAATCAAAACGCACAAGGTTGGCTTTTATTCAGATTGGGTCACCCAGTCATGGCTTTCTACCTTGGAGATTCAACCATGTTCGGGCTTGAAGCATTGCTTGCCATTGAGCATGATGCGATTGATGTCGCAAACGATGTCAACCTGTATGAATTGAGCATGTCGTCACTTCGGCAAACGATGGAATTGCATCCAAACAGCGTACTGCATTTGGAGCGTGAACAAGAACAAGGTGATTCTGACTCGTGGTGGTCAAGTGTACGCCTTCCTTCCTCTTCATGGCGAAGAGCAGACCGTCCCGAAGAATCGGATGACTTTATTTTACAAGCCGAATTTGTACGGAGATCCAACCTCCATACGTCCAGTGGTGGTCAAAACCCACTTTCTCTTCAACCTGGCAGCGTTTACTTGTTTGATTCTCCAGACCCCCATCCGATGATTGAGGTCGGTGTTGAACTTGCGGAACGAGGAGTTCCTCTGTTGGGATTGTTTGGTTTGCCTCACGCATCAACCGACATTACCGACCGTTTGCCGGCGCCGACGAGTTATTCTTTGTTTACGAAAAGAGGAGATTTTGACGTCTTGGAGAGCGAAGAGGAGATATTACGCTGTGTAGAATCCTTTTTGTGGGCCAACGAACGTTGCGTTGTTCTTGTCGATGGGCTTGACCGATTGGGCAATGCACTTGGCGATCTTGGGATGATGGATTTAATTCGCTCAATCGTTGACGGTGTGAGATTTAACGACCATTCGCTTCTTGTAACAACCGACATGAATGTATTCCAACTTCCTGTACGTCACAGTTTGACAAGTGAATTTGTAACCCTGACTGGTGCAGATATCGACTCATGGCTTGTTGAACCCGAAGGATTCCTAGATCATCCTCTTCTTCTGCCGACGGACGAAGAGGAGGAGCGTTGGATCGATGCTCAATTACGTCATCATCTTGGTGAGGCGGCCGAAACATCAACAATCGTTGCGGATTACTCCATGGAGGGCGGAGCATCACAGCCCACTGCCGAGGAACGAAAAGCAGCGGTTGAAGTCTTGAATGATGTTGTGGAATCATGGCCAGATCCGGACCTTCAAACCGAACCGACCAACGCACCAACGCTTGAATCTTCCATCCAAAAAGGTCGTTTCATCAGTGAAATACCCCTGCGTGAATCTGAACTTGAACTCCATCCTTTGCCGAAATTAAAGAAAAAGAAAACTGAAAAGGTTTCCGTTGCATCCCAACCACAACTCAGAACACCTCAGCGCTTACCATCAAGAAAAGCAGAACCCAATTTGCCCGTTATCGAATCCCCAATCTCACAGAAACGTAGTTCAGCGGTCTCAAAATTGAACAGAGTCCTTCCAGATTGGCCAGAACAACGGATCTCAAATGAACGTTTCTTGAAAGAGGACTTGGATGCAATTGAAGCCCGTCAATCACGAGCAGCCCAGAAGGTTGAACAATCCGTTGGCGCAATGCCATCCAATTCATTGCGCGATTCTGTTCAGGCCAAAACTTCGGTTCCATCCGCAACACTTCCCGAAATGGCATCGGTACAAACCTTTCCAAACAAATCAACCACTGACACCCCACCCCTGCCGCGGTCGTTGCCTGTGCCCAATAACGAGAAGCAAAAGGCTGCTAGAGAACTGTCTGCTAAAGAACAAAAAGAATCAAGCATTGATGAAATGTATGAACGTTGGAATAAATGGGAGGATGA
>CAXAHZ010000244.1:0-2485 GCA_963968875.1 uncultured euryarchaeote | reverse complement strand
CTGTCCTAAAAAAATTGGCGAGAGTATAATGCACTAATGCTTCTTACACAAAAATACGTCATAATCTCGATCACCTACCTGACCCTGAGCGAGCTTCCGTGGGGGGAAGGTTTCTCAGAATCGCAATCGCTTCGGCTCCACGTGTCAAGAGGATGGCGGCTGTCATCGTCCGGAGACTCTGCCGCCAACGCCGTTCTCAACTACGCAAGCAACTTCGCCACTCACCTCCCCTATATCAAAGTACCCGACCCTCAAGGCAGGTGAAATCAACGCACTGCGTGGTAAAAGGACTCCATTTTATTGGCCTTAACCAACCCGATTGGGGGCACCATCGGACGAACACTACGGGCAAGGGGTCTTCGATGCATGGAATGCTACATTATGGCTCAGAAAGTTGTTCTTTTCGGGAGGTTTCGCAATTTGGCCCGAATGGAGGGCATATTTGTCGACTACAGATCAAACATTATCCCAGAAACCACTGCTTTCCTGCGTCCCTACTTCGGCTGCATCAGGCACTGAGGGAAGGATTGCTTGGTTTTGGTCAACAGGGACCTGCGATACAAGGGGGGGTTGAATCACGGTTTCTGACGATGGTTGCTCGGCCTGAATGATGGATGCTTCAGAGGCATGGAGAGGGTTTTCGACACCGAGTGCTTTGAAGAAATCATTAATCACTTCCATGCGCACATCATTATTCTTATCTTCAAAGAAGAAGAGGACATGTGAGCCATCTTCATGGGCACAGCTTAAGTTGAGACCAGAGTGGTGAGTGTAGCTTGTAGTGGATGGCGTGTGTTCGTCACCGCCAGAGTGGTGAGTGACCGTAAAAGAGTGTTCGTCGAGTCTAAAGTTTTGGAAATCCACATTCTTCCAATCGTACTTCGACAAAGGTGTACCGATGTTGAGACGGCGTTGGATATTCGACGCTCGTTGATTGAATTCAAGCACGGTAACCCGTGCACTTGAGAAGGAGAAAATCGACAGACCAATAATCACTGGAAGCACGTACGGGAACATCATCTCAATCAGTCCGCGCTCTATTGGAACAGAATAACCCGTCTGTTGAGTTGTCATGGGCCCGTATGTACGCGTTTCCATGAACTCCCAACCTTTGACATCGTCCCAGGCCATGACAAGGCGGTCCGTTCCAAAGGGCGCATCTGTGGAGGGTTGGTAGTCAACGGACAACGACGAAGGGCGATCATTGACCCACAATGGCATGTCTTGTGAGATGCCACCATAGATTGAGTAGTATGAAAGGTTATGATAAGTCAGTGCCTCTTGAACACGAATTACATTGTTACAGTAGTACTCATCAAATTGCCTATCCACGATGCAAATGGTAACTACGTCCCCTGACTGAGACCAGCGGTATTCTTCGAAACCGGCCCACTCACTTTGATACCTGAAATGCTCCTCTGCCCGTTCAAATGAATCCACACTCCAGTTCTCTTGGAACTCCAAACACATGATGCCAACATCATCAAATTCAATGTATTCCGAGGTCGGAGAAAAATCACAGGGGTTCTCCACGGCGTCTCCATCAACCACTGAGGAAAAAACGTTCATTGCGCCTAAAACCAATGGAACGATCATTAGAGACAAGCCAAGGGCAATCCAAACATAACGTCCAATCGAACCTATAGAAAAGCCCTCTGCAGAGGTTCGAATCACCACTGATCCATCAGGCTTGGACCTGATGGAAAGGCTTTGATAGGGTCGGACCCAAATCACTGGGCTCGAGGGTTTGGTGAATGGAATCAAAACATTCCCGATTTGCATATTCATAACCAATTTTGATGCTGGTTTTAACCTATTCCAGCCATCACACCACGCCCATGGACCTCTGCGCCTAATTACTAACGCCTTAAGAAGCTAGACTCCTGCAAGAAAATCATTTTTGAAAGGAATAAGAATCCCTAATTTCACGCCAAATTCCCACATAGGAGGAAAACGGGCATTCATAAGTAGAGTTGCGAATTTCAAATCGGAGCAAGATTGGAGATGAACATTGGAATCCTTGACCGTTTGACACGATTATCAGCAGGACTTGGTATCGTTGCGTTCGATTATCTTGCAAGCGCGAATTGGGAAATCATCTTTCTTGTCGTAGGCGCATGGAGCGTTTTGACCTCTGTGTTCGGATGGTGCCCTTTCTACAGGGTGCTCGGATACAACACCTGCCCTACCTCCTTCAAGGTGAACCCAGAAGCGTGAACAAAACCTGAAGCCCCTTTTTATCACCACAAACCGTGCCTCTTTTCGAAAGGTGTCGTGCCTTCAAACATGCTCATGGGTTCCGTCGCCTAACATGTTCAGGCATCAGTGAGAGCATGGAGAAAGGGCCAACGGTGATACTATGTTATTCATAGTATGATAAAAACCATAGAAGCATGAAGCCAACGGATGAACAAGCAGGAGCATGGACAAAAGCCTTCAATGAAGGAAAATTTGTTCGGAAGTCGAGCGAATTCCGCGATAAAAT
>CAXAHZ010000243.1:0-2486 GCA_963968875.1 uncultured euryarchaeote | reverse complement strand
AAGGTCCAAAACCGGCGCTCTCACGCCCTTTTTGATAGGCAACACTCAAAGGCTTGGTGTAGCGCACTACACCTGTTCGTCACGGAGTGTTTTTCATGCTGAGTTTAGAAGGGAAAACAGCGTTTGTCTTCGGTGTTGCTAGTGAAGACTCCATCGCTTGGGCTATTTGTCAACAACTTGCCGCTGCTGGAGTTACGCTCTATTTGGGGTACCAGAAGCGATTTATGAGTCGTATTTTTCAATTGAAAGACCAACTTCCCTCGATTGGTGGATTCTATCCTCTTGATGTCGCAGAAGATGCCAGTACTCAGGAATTTTTTGACGCATTTGCAAAAGACCATCCTGGTAAAAAAGCCGATATTCTCATTCATGCCATCGGTTTTGCTCCAAGGGCCTGTTTTGACCGGCCGATTTTGTTCGTGGAAGGGGAAGACATTAACACTGCCATGACCATTTCTGCCAACTCTCTTCAACGATGCCTTAAGCACGCATTGCCATACTTGAATCCGGGATCGTCGACGGTCACTCTGACCTATGCGGCAGCAAACCGGTATGTGCCGAACTATGGAATCATGTCCATGGCTAAAGCGGCGCTTGAATGCTGGACGCGAGAGCTGGCCTGCCACTTAGGGCCCGAAGGTCACCGAGTTAATGCCATTTCATCAGGGCCAATTCGTACGATAGCAGCGGGAGGAATACCTGGCTTTGACCGTATTCTGGACCATGTTGAAGCAAATGCTCCACTGCGCCGTAACGTGAGCCAACAAGATGTTGCAGGTGCGACGCTATGGCTCTCAAGTCCTCTATCTTCCGGAGTAACCGGCCAATGCATCTATGTTGATGCAGGCTACTCGATTACAATGGTGCCAGAAAGCATCATGAATTAAGGTGAACAAAATGACCATTACTACCCAAGACGGCAAACTTTGCGAAGGTCTTGAACAAGGACCTTTTGAACCGATTGCGGTAGTCGGAATTGGCGCTTTAATGCCGGATGCTCCAACCATCGACGTCTTTTGGCAGAACATCATCGATAAGAAAATTAGCATTGCTCCTCTGCCGGAGGGCAGGTGGCCTGGGCCAATGAACCACTTCTGGAGAGAAGGCGGGCCAGGGGCGCATACGGAAGGATTCACCTATTCGAAAATTGGAGCATTGGTCAAGGGGGATGAATTTGATTGGCGTCGCTGGCGTCAACCCCCAGGGACACTTCCGCAGATTGACCCGTGTCAATTGTGGGCCGTTACCGTTGCAGCTGACGCCATTGAACATGCTGGATATGATGGGGAAACCAAAGACATTGACCGCACAAAAACCGGTGTTGTCTTCGCAAATGCCCTTGGTGGGGAGAACAGGAACTTGTCAAACATTCGCGTATGGTCTGAACATACCAAACAAACCGCCATGACTCATGGGATGCCATCCTCAAATGCTGAAGCCTTTGTGAACGATATCAACGTAGGTACGCCACGTGTTGATGAAGATACGATGCCAGGTGAACTTGCAAATGTCGTTTCAGGACGGGTTGCGAATCTGTTGGATTTGCAAGGCCCAAATCATGCGATGGATGCAGCATGTGCATCTTCTATGGCGGCCGTCTTGGATGCTTGCCGGCTGCTCCAGACCCGTCAGGTCGATGTCATGCTTGCAGGAGCCACAGACCGAACGATGGATCCTGCCACCTTTGCAAAGTTCTCAGCGATCGGAGCACTTTCTCCATCGCATTCTTCTCCTTTTGACGCCCGTGCAAATGGATTTGTAATGGGTGAAGGTGCTGGTGTTCTCGTGCTCAAGCGGCTGAGCGATGCCATCGATTCTGGAGATGAGATATACAGTGTTATTCGTGGTATTGGCGGGTCATCCGATGGACGTGGCAAAGGGATTACTGCGCCAAGTCAACGGGGGCAAATCCAGGCCATTGCTCGCGCCTACAACCAAGCAGGCTATCCAGCATCTTCGGTTGAATTGGTTGAGGCTCACGGGACTTCGACCAAGGTTGGGGATGCGACTGAACTCTCAACACTCTCACGATTATGGACTGGCGTAGAGGGTACTGGAAAAGTAGCAGTTGGCTCAATAAAATCTCAAATCGGCCACCTGAAGGCGGCAGCAGGAATTGCTGGGATCATGAAGACGGTCATGGCTCTGCATCACCGTACCATTCCACCAAGTGCTAATTTTGAAAACCCCAATCCGACTGTGGATTGGACCAACATACCATTTTTTGTCCCCACTGAAGCCAGTGAATGGCCTCGGCCAAGCGATAACCCTCGGCGTGCGGGAGTATCTGCGTTTGGCTTTGGAGGGACGAATTTCCACATTGCCTTGGAAGGCTATGAGCCGGACGTTCATCGCTCACTCGCTCTTGAATGGGAAGGTCGTTGGAACGCATACTCCCATACTTCAGCATCGGGCAATGATGCCCCGTCAATTTTTGACCCATCAGCCAAACCAACAATGACGCATGAGGAGCTTAAGGCGATTGA
>CAXAHZ010000242.1:0-2523 GCA_963968875.1 uncultured euryarchaeote | reverse complement strand
AGAGCGCCAATATTGCTTACGGTACCCGAGACCGATTGAATGTTAGCGAAGGGAGCATTGAAAACAGATTTAGCCAAACGAATCCCGAGGGATTCAATGGTGTCAAAATCGTCACATCCTTGATAATAACGCTTGCCTGGTAGACCTTCTGCATACCTTCCATGAAGGTCACTTGAAACAATGTCTTGCACCTTCGGAGAGACAATGTTCTCCGAGGCGATCATGCCTAGGCCGTCGCGATAAAGACGGCCGCTTGATTTCACTGCATCCATGACAGTCTGTCCGTTTGACAAATTCTGTTCAGATGGGGCCCAGGCTCCTCGTGATTTGCTCATGGGAAAACCACGGCGGACACGGTCTTTGAATTGATTGCTGCACTCGTCTCAGTAAAGAAGCGCATCACACATGACCTGGACGGCGGTTTGGAGGCCCTCCAGAATTTGAACGTTCACTCCGAATAGTGTTGCGTGGAATGAAACGATTTCCAAAGGACTCTTCTTCTTTTCCCTGGGCAGCTGCATTCAGTCGATTACCGCTCTTTTTCTGGATGTAATTCGTCCTACCGCGATAAGCAACGGGACCGATGAATCGCTCCAACATTGGTCCAACTTCATCGTGTTCCTTAGGACGCTTGAGCCACCATGCCTTGCCAAGAGGCTGTGTTCGTGGTGGTCGCCCTTTGGTTATTGAAACAGCCCTTCTCTTTAGACGCCCTTTGATTTTTTTCTCTGATTCCTTGGGTAAACGGGCTTGCAGCCAAGCAGGCATACCAATATCGAGTACAACACCGTTCACGGATACCAAAATACCTGAAAGTAAAAGGTGATTTCCAATGGGAATATTGTTTTCATCTGGCGTGGCTTTGAAACGCTTCATACGACGGACGTATCTCATCATCCCTCGTTGGTCACGGTGTTTGATGAGTTGCTCTTGTTGCCTCATGTACCTACGATAACTGAAATGAAGGAACAACAAGACAATCAATAATGCTGCACCTTCATTTTTACCGACCTCTTGGTAGGTGAGAATACTCAAAACAAACCATAGAGGCACCACGACGAAAAAGGTGAATATTATCGAAAGTGGACTTGAAGAAAACCTCGGAGGCATGACGTGCCGGGTTGCTTCATGGGCTGCGACCATCACATTTGCGGTAATAGCCTCGTCAAGGCCGCCTTTGACGGCTAAACCTGCAAATGGATTCACTGGGGCTTTATCGACCCATTGCTTCTTTGTTTTTTCATCATCGAGAAGGAGCGAGACCTCAAGGTATTCTTTGCCCTTTTTACCATAACCAAAGATGACTGCTAATGCCATGACTCTTGGGTCTTTGGAATCACTCTTGATGAGCTCATCAAGAACCGATTTAGCATCATGCCATTCACCTGTATCCAATAGGCATAATGAAACTGCAATTCTTGGTCTAACACCGGTAGGATCTTGACGAACGAGTGTCAATGCCATTTCCAAAGCATCGTCGTATTTGCGTTGTGCACGCAGGAGGGCCACCATGGACAATTGCCCTACGAGCGAGACGCGATCCTTGTGCATTGAGAGGTCCTTTGGTTGAGGTTTCCAATAACGCATCATGTTTTGCAGCATTTGCAAATGGTCGATTACAGAATTGTTTTCCCAGTCCCATAGGTCATCTTCAGTCACCCTGCCTTGCCAAGGGTCAAGCCACTCACAAACAAAGGAAAGTAGTTCAGGCTCATCGTAACCCTCGGGTTGCTGAAGGCCGTGTAGAGCTTCACGGGCAGCGTCAAGACGTCGTAATGCCATGTAACCGGTTGCGATAATCATCCGAGCTTCATCATCATCACCTCCGGCCTGGGCAAGCAACTTTCTACCTTCTTCGATGGCTTGGGGCCAAAGTCCACGAAGGGATTTCTCCCACATTGATGCGCGGGATTGTTCTTGGCGAATTAATCCTTGGTCACCAGGGAAGTCATGGGTTTGAACGCGGATGAGCAAATCAATGTCTTCGTTAAATGCTGCAGTTTCTACCAATTGTTGAAGGCGGTCCCCGCCTTCTACTTTTACCGCACCCTCTCGGCGCTCATCGGGATTTAGGTCAAAGCGTAATTTTCGCAGAGGACCAAACCGGATCATGGAAAGTATCCACGTTAGCATGAAAACTGCTTGACCAACTGCTATGAAAAGCCAAACCGTTAGAAGCCTCATTTCTTCGTTAAAGCCCTGACCTTCAAGCCAGGCGGTCATCGGCATAAGAGAACCAAATTCCTTGTAACAAACCAAAACGAGTAACAAGACTGTGTAGCCGGAAAATCCTGCAAATGCAAAAATTAATTGCCTTGCTTGGGCCGACTTTTCTGTACGAATTTCTCGGGGCGTATCGAGTGTTACACCAAATAAACCTCCAAATGTTTGCCCCCCAAGAATTAGGTTACGGGTTAGCTCAAAAATAAACGCCAACCCAACAATTGCAATGTTCATTGTCAAATAAAGCGACAGGAATTGTGGCAATGCTTTGATGAATTCCCAATGGAATAAAATCTCGGA
>CAXAHZ010000241.1:0-2527 GCA_963968875.1 uncultured euryarchaeote | reverse complement strand
CAATTGGCGTGGATGATGCTTATGATAGCAACATTATGGCTTTTCATCCTTAGGTGGCTGCCTAGTATTGTCTTGGATGCCTCAGACCAGCGTTTTTGATGAATTATAAGGTCATTAATTCAAAAAGGATGCGGCTTTCCGAAAACCATAGATTGGTATAATTTTGCCAAGTTCAAGAGGTGAGACCAGAATGGATGTCTTCGAGAGCGGCCTAAACACAGGCAATTTACTCGTTACTGCCCTTCTTGTAGCCGGCCTCCTTTTCGTCTCCTCCAAAGCTCGTATGCTCGACAGAAAAGGAGCAAACGCAGCAGCAATTTTAGGATTGGTAGTCGGTGGGATGGGGCATTGGACATGGTTGTTGATTCTACTCGGATTCCTCTTGAGTTCTCACAAAGCAACAAAGTGGCGGTTCGAAGAAAAGTCGGCATTAGGTATGTCTGAATCAAGTGATGGGCACAGAGGTTGGACAAATGTCGTTGCCAATGGTGCAATTCCTGGCCTAATGTGCGTCTTTGCTTTCCTAAGCGGAGATTATGATTTATGGATCTGGATGTTTGGGGCGGCTGTTGCTGTTGCAGCATCCGATACCTTTGCCAGCGAAATTGGATGCCTTGACACGAGAGTTCGCATGATTACAACCTTCAAGCCATGTCGACAAGGTGAGAATGGGGGATTTTCACCGAACGGGCAACTTGCTGCAGCTGCCGGTTCATGCGTAGTTGCACTTCTAACCCTCACCGCTTGGGTCTTAACATCCGATGATTTTGACCTCAACGACGGATTGAGACTCACCGGTATTCTTGCTGTCATCGGATGGCTTGGTTGCCAAATAGACAGTTACCTTGGTGCTCTACTTGAAAACCGAGGATACCTGACGAAAGGTTCCGTAAATGCACTTGCCATCACAGGTGGCGTCTTGATGATGTGGATTTACCGTGGCATGCCGATTTAAGACATCCTCAATGGGCCATCGGATTCTTGAACCGAGACGCTTTGGTCGTACCATGGGGCGAAGGCTTTGGGTTCTGATGGCCGTTGCCCTCATGTTCTCATTGTCCATGGTAAATTCAGTTGTGGCCAACACCGACGAAGTCTACGAACCTGGTTTTGTTCAATGGGAAATCAACAGCCATGAACGACTCTATGTTGAAGGAGCAAATCCCGACGGGGCAGTTCTGCAACGCGCTCAAACGGACTCTGCTGTGGGAGGGTTTTCAACCGGAGTGACGACCAACCCTATACCGGTCTTTACCGTTCAAAGCCCACCGGTTGAAGAAGCGATTGAAACAGACGTGATGATGGGCGTATATTTCTCGGTCATTCTGGACGGAGGGGGGGGCCCACAAGCCTGTACCCGTCAAACACCTTTGCCAGGCGAAGAATCGACAACACTGTTCTATTCCGTTTCAGCAGGTGGCTCAGAAATCTATTCTGATGAAATCAGCCAAGTTGTTGACAAGGTTGCGGAAAACGACGCCATGAATTTCTCAGGTGAAATGAAAAATGTCTCGTTGAACCTTTCACCGGGTGATTCAATCTCGCTTAGCTTAGACATTCATCACCAATGCGTTGGTACCCAAGCGAGGGTCCAATGGGGTGGATTTGAGTACAACAGTGGTGGAATCATCATGGAAGGAGTTCTCTACGAGCCAGAAGCGAGGATTCTCGTGGATGCTTCACGGCGAGCGCACGTTGAATTGAGTCACAATCTACCTTGGGGCCTAGCCGACCTAAGGGATGAAAAATGGGAGATTTGGGGCCCCCTTGACGAGCGAGAAAAATCAACGCGAGATGGCGAACTTTTGGTTGAGACCAGTGCAGGGCGCATACGAATGGTTCGTGACCTCGGAGAAAACGATTCAGTTTATTCTTGGTCTGGGGCCAAAAAACTTCCAGTGGGTGACTTGAATCTACAATTTTGTTTACGCACCATCGCTGGTGATTTGAACAGTGACTGCCATGCTGAAGGAATTTTACGCTTTGAAGTTGATGATGGGGATGCTGGTTTTGCAAGCGCTGGATTATACCTGACCATAACGACCATCCTCGCCCTAGCAGGGTTTATTTTCAATGCTTTCCGAAACGGTTTGATGCTACCCTTGCCAATTTTAGGAGCATTGTTGGCTTTAGCATTGCTGACCTTACCAACAATTTTTGATATTCCAAATCTCGGAGCGGATGCAGTGATTCAACCAACAACAAAGGTGATCGATTCCCCGCTGGTGAACCTTGCAGGAGAAGAGGTTGGTTTGAGCGAGCTGCTTGAAGGACGAGAAGCGGTGATCCTAGGAATCGTCCTACCGGGTTCAGAAAACGGCTTGACACAATCCACTCAGCTTAACAAAAGCATCGACCAACTAGGAGAGAGAGTTACTGTAATCCAACTTGTGACTGGAACAGATGCCAGAATGAGCGATGTTAGTTCTCTTGCCTCACAGGTCAATTCCTCATGGGAAGTGTATCTTGATAAAGACGGAACATTCGCTCAGAGTTTGCCGACCGGGCGCTCAGATGCAATCGTGGT
>CAXAHZ010000240.1:0-2542 GCA_963968875.1 uncultured euryarchaeote | reverse complement strand
TGTCATGCGAATTTTGCTGCTGATACTGACCGTCGTTTTTGGCGGAATGTATGTCAATGTCGGCGTTCAGCACTTCACCGATACGGTTTGGTTTGAGCCAATCGTACCCGCGATTCTTGGTGACCCAGCCTTTTGGGTCTACGTAACCGGCGTCATTGAAATTGCTCTTGGCATCGGCCTCATCATCCCTCAAACTCGCCGACAAGCTGGGTTGTGGAGCGCAGCCTTCCTCGTCGTTGTCTATTGGGCCAACCTCAACATGTGGGTCAACAACATCCCCATCGGAGGCAAAACTTACGCCGATTTCTGGCATGTGGTTCGGCTGGTTGCCCAAACGGGCATGATTGGGCTTTCATTGTTGATTGCAGGACAACTTACCGAAGAGCCAATGACGCTTGAATCGTCTCCACGTTAGTCGGTTGGACCGAGTTCATCTCAGCGGTCTCTTGAACGACCAGAGCCTTGATTGCCGCGATTGCCCTGACCACGTGATCGGTTTGAGCCCGATGAATTGGAACGGTTGGGTCTGGAGTTGCGAGAGCCTCCTCCGGAATTGTTGTTTGATGTTCGTTGACCGCCTCTGGAGTTGTTGGGTTTTCTCTGCCCTCCCCTTGACGAATTGTTTGGTTTTCTACGGTTTCGTGAATTGTTTGACCGGTTTCCCGACGATTTTCCATCCTTGATTTTTCCTGGCTTTTGCCCTGGTTTTGGAATGGCTGCAGGATAATGGTACTGATGGTCCTCGTCCACCGGAACTTCAAATCCAATCAAGCGTTGAATGCCAACAAGATACCCCGATTCGGATTCGTCACAAAACGCGTAGGCAATACCCGACTTTCCAGCCCGTGCAGTTCTCCCGATTCGGTGGACATAGCTCTCAGGTTCGTTGGGTAAATCGTAATTGAAGACGTGGGTAATATCGTCGACGTCAATGCCTCTGCTTGCAATATCGGTTGCTACCAAAATCGAAG
This sequence comes from uncultured euryarchaeote, assembly GCA_963968875.1. Lineage (GTDB taxonomy): Archaea > Thermoplasmatota > Poseidoniia > Poseidoniales > Poseidoniaceae > Poseidonia. The sequence goes on along the minus strand of CAXAHZ010000240.1, from coordinate 1,571 downwards.
TTGTACCGTTTTTGAAGTTTGCAAGGGCTTTTGTTCTAGCCCCTTGGCTCTTATTTCCGTGAATTGCTGCGGCATTGATGCCTGCCTGGTCCAATTGCTTAACGAGTCTATTTGCACCGTGTTTGGTTCGTGTAAAGACGATGGCTCGTTCAACCTGCTCAGCGTTCAGTATTTCCACCAATAGCCGACGCTTATCGGCCTTGCGTACAAACATAATTTTCTGTGCGATTCGCTCGACTGTAACTTCTTCGGGACTGACATCAACCATGACGGCCTTGTTGAGGAATGAGGAGGCCAGGTCGGCAATGGATTTGGGCATGGTAGCACTAAAAAGGAGATTTTGGCGGCGATTTGGGAGCAGGTTAAGCACCTTACGAATGTCTCGGATAAAGCCCATGTCGAGCATTTGATCTGCTTCGTCTAGAACGAAGAATTCAACCCGGCCAAGGTCAATGTAGCCTTGACCAATAAGGTCGAGGAGTCGGCCGGGCGTAGCAACCAAAACATCCACCCCTTTCTGCAGGGCGCGTACCTGTGGATTCTGTTTGACACCGCCAAAAATAACTTTGTGGCGAAGATCCAAATGCTCGCTATAGGCTGAAAAGCGCTCATCTATTTGAGCTGCAAGTTCACGGGTAGGTGAAAGAACAAGAGTGCGTATGTACCGTTTTCCTTGAGGGCGCGAACGGCTCATGATTTGGAGAACTGGAAGGGCAAAGGCTGCTGTTTTTCCAGTTCCAGTTTGTGCCACACCAAGGACGTCTTTTCCATCCAGCAGAGGAGGAATGGCTTGTGCTTGAACGGGTGTAGGTGTGGTATAGCCTTCCCTTTCCACGGCGCGTAGCAGTGCTTTTGAGAGTCCGAGGGATTCAAAGGTGTCCATTGTTTTATTCTCCAATTGGACGGCAATACAAGGTTTGCATGGCCATCCAGAACATCGTGGGGTCCGTCCTCTCCCCTAAAACAAGAGGGGGTCACGGAATCCTTACTGACCGCATTCTTGGTTGTTTTAGAAGCAGCGGGTAAACCCCATAAATGTGTACTTTGATAAATGAAAACAACCCATTTTGTTCCTTTCTTTATATGCAGTAAGAGGAAATAAGAACCATGGTACTGGCAACAGCGTTTGGTTCACTTCATGTGCCTCACAGCGTGCCAACAGAACGCGTGAGAGCGGTTGAAAGAGCGCTTACATGGTGCAACACCATCACTGCGGCCAGTCACTTATGGCAACTGAGGATGATCCGGAAACATCTCGCAGTGGAACGGAAGGTCAATGGAAAATTGGTCACCATTTTTCCAATTCTTGCAGCAAAACAGGACTTTGGAGATGGGAACACTGGATTTTCACACCATCATCTTCCGGTCATGGTCAACGGCAGACCTGTGTGTGTCATCCCGTCAACGGGTATACCAGGGCGACAAAAAGCAGCTCTCCTTCATACCGACTTGGTCGCCTCCCTCTTGCAGTTATTCTGCGCTGAACATCCATCCCTTGGCGACCTTCCACGAACGCTCGGAAAAGTGCTCTACCCGAAGGCCTTCCCCGGGGGGAGATACGATGCAATGGG
>CAXAHZ010000239.1:0-2560 GCA_963968875.1 uncultured euryarchaeote | reverse complement strand
GATGCATAGGTTTCCGGGTCGGGAGTTATCACCTCTGATTGAACAAATTCTTGTGTCCAAGAACTCGTGCAGACTCGTGTTCCTGACAACGTCATTTCTTCGGTGTTTACAGCATCCGGCGCCGTGATTTCCCAAGTAATTTCGTCTGAGAAATCGGTTGAAATACCTTGGTCACCTTCATCGCATCTAAATTGGAACCGGACATTGATTGTGTTTTCAAAATAAGGCATTCCAAATTCTGAAGTATCGTAAGTAAGCACGTGTGTTTCTTGGTCGGTTAGGACTTTGATGCCATCGTCGATATATCCTTCGTTTTCGTAGTCCAACTGCCATTGATGAAGTTCTTCGGGTGCACTCGATGAAAGATTCTCAATAAATTGTCCCGGGCCGACTCCAACAACTGTGACCAACAACGATGCTACCATGACTGCAACGAACGGTTTAGCAGTCCATACTTCTCGGTCGACAGATGGCATGCTAAAGGACTCATTGAGATTGAAGGTTTCAACGACATCAGGGCCAAATCGAGTGCACAATGCAAAGATGAAAAGGAATGGAATCACTTGAACCGCATAATAACCCCAAGACGGCCCCCATTCTACGGAAACGTAGCCAACGGTAAAGTCTCCATCAAAATTATAACTCAACGTTTTTTGAGTGAAAACCTTACCGGAAAATGCATCTTGTGAGTTAACTGTAGGACCGCTGAAATTTAACACAGGAGAAAATTGTTGAAGGTCATCTTCTAAATTTCTAGACATGTCTTTTTCAAACGAAGATACATTGCTTAGCAATACAACTGCCGCTATCATCGTCATCAAAATCAACGACCATTGTTCTTTCCTGCCCCCGATTCGTTCGGTCGTTTTATCCGTGGCTTGAAATGCTACCCAGGCTAATGTAAGTATAAACATACAAACAAGCGGCACCCGCAATCCCATGAGTATTGGAGATGTTTCTGCCAACTCATATCGTTCGGAGTAACTGGACTTTTCAGTGGTTTGGTCACCGTCCCCCTCTTCAAATAATCCAGTATCGTTGGTCAATGAAACCGAGAAAGGAGTCATGGTCCACGCGAGTTCGTGAGTTGAATTTGAGTAGTCTCCGGTATCGTCGCTCTCGCTCACGAACCATTCTTGGTCAATTTGATACCACGGTGCGAACAGGGCCACCATTCCTGCTATCGCTATGGCCCCAAAAGCCGCCTTTGTCCAGTCCAAATGAAACCAAGTTGGGCCCTTTTCTTCCGACCAAATCGGTCGTTCACCCTGTTTAGCCTCGTACCGAAGGTAGGATAGATTCGCTCCAGCACCAATTCCTGCCACAAATACAAGCATGAGGCTAACCCAAAACAAAGCGCCAGGGGCCCAGGAAATGATAAATTCCGACATTATTTCATCGCCAACAGATAAGGAAATCTCACCCCATGCTCCGTCGTTTACATCTTTGATTTGTTCGTCTTCATAATTTTCTAGCCGGTCGTTTTGTACGTCGGCGAAGTCTCCCAGGACGGTGAGGGCAAGGATCGCTGAAAACAGCGTGATTATGGCCAAACCGATTCCTGTCAGGGTTTTTCCGTTCATGAAACGATTTGCATTCAATTGATTATTACGGCAACTAAAACCGACGATCAACATGAACAAAGAAAGCGTCGTCATTACTGCTATTCGTCTTGATAGGTCTTCACCGATTTCACCGATTTCGCCAAAATAATCACCGCTGTTTTTGTAGGATAAGTGCTCAGAAACTTCCCCCTCAAATGCACCCGAATCATCGTAGTCTTCGGTAAAAGGCTGCGTTTCAACGTATTCAGTAGGGTAAAAATCAACAGATCTTGTATATTTTTCATCAACGTTTCCTTCTATCTCCAAGATTGAATCGGTGCTCGCAAAGGGAGTTATGTTCAGTAATCCAATCAATAACAGGACAACGATTGGGCTCCAGTATGCCAAACGAGCCCGCTGAGAAGTTATCGTATCCTTTACCTGCATATCCTTCTGGCATCATTTCTAATCATAAAGTTTCATCCGACAATGAATTCTGCATTACGACGATAATCAAATGTTGATAAGGTCGTCAATCTAGTCCAGATTATGCGGAAGGCCGTCCTCTTGATGATGGCTCTTGTCGTCCTCAGTGGAACCGCAAGCGCTGAAACGTACCGTATTTCCGGGTCTGCGAGTTATTCAGACAACACCCCTGCAAGCTTTCATGACATCACGGTAACATGCCAACGAGCCGATGCCGATTGCTATCAGTACCAGGGCTCAGAAACGATGTCAAATGCCCAAGGCAAATTCACTTTGGTGATAGATGCCAATGAAGACGATGATGGCACCGAGATTTTACTGACGCTCAAGGGCGAACAATTCTCACACACCATTGACCTTGAAACCCACAGAATGAGCCCCGATGGGCGCATGTTGCAAAACCTACAACTCCAACAAGAACCAGCATCTCCAGGTATTTTTGGAGGTTTTGGATGTTGTCTTATCCTCTTTGGACTGGTCTTTATCTCAACTTTACTCAAGACCGTCGCCGGTCTGGCAACACCTAAGGG
>CAXAHZ010000238.1:0-2562 GCA_963968875.1 uncultured euryarchaeote | reverse complement strand
GTCTATGGTCGGGACGAAGAATTGGAAGGACTGCACAAATGGTTTGATGACCGTAGGCCTTGTATGGTGGTCCACGGAATCGCAGGGATTGGTAAATCGACTCTCGTGGCTCATTGGCTAGAACAACACATGGAGCAACATCAGAACCTGTCTGTATGCTGGTATCCCTGCCAACCGTGGGATCAATCTCTCGGACTTGCAACAAGCCTGCTCCATCGGTTTGGAATCGATGAATCGCACGATCCATACCGCTTGATTGAAACCTTACCCTTGACGCCTGGGGCCGTGATGGATGTTGATGCATGGAGAAGACGACTGCTTGCCTATTTGACCGATGCAAGCACGATTCGTGAACGCTTCAAAGATCGCGCAGGAGGGCCCCCGCCCTACTGGCTCATTGTCTTGGATGACATTCATCATGTTTCAAAAGAAGCGAACCATCTGCTCGGAGCATTGCTTCAAATCGCTCAAAAGGCTCCGCTGCGTATGGTCTTCATCTCACGAACAACCTTGAACGTATACGACCGTAGAGATGTGCACATCCGGGATAATGTCAGGGAGATGCCCCTTTCTGGACTTTCTCTTGAGGCGACTGAGGCTTGGATTTCAGCGCTTGATGTGGAACAGAACACTCCAATTTCTGACGTTCATGCTGCAACCGGGGGCCATCCACTCGCCCTTGAATTGTTGGAGATTTATGGCCAACCGACGCACAGAGACTGGTTGAGGTTCTTGGATGAAGAAATCCTCACTCGCCTACCGAAGGAAGAAATGGAATTGCTCTCAACTCTTGCCGTAGCCACTTCGCCGGTTGAATGGGAAGCCCTAGCGGCCAGCACCCAATGGAATGGCCCCCCGCCGAAAAACTTGATTGAACACGGGCTCCTTCTCGAGTTGGAACAGGGCATGTGGCTCCATGAAGCCCTCAAAGAACGCTTGCTGCGTGATGTCGGAGAACGTAAAGAAAATCGGAAAGCGAAACTTACGTGATTAGAAATCGTCGGCTGACATCAATTCGTCAATCCACTTGAGGAGGGCGGGCTTTGGCATGGCTCCGGTTTTTTGACCAACGATCGTACCGTTGCGATACATGAACAATGCAGGAATGCTTCTAACTCCAAGACGGCCTGCTGTAGCGGAATTCGCGTCGGTATCAACCTTAGCGATGAGGATGTCTCGTTCATCGGACACGGCTTGAAGAATGGGGGCAATCGCCTTACAGGGGCTGCACCAAGGTGCCCAGAAATCCACAATAACCCATTCACTGTCGTTGACAGCTGCTTCGTATTCGGCATCGGTTACGTTCCTTACTTCACCCATTGACTCACCGATTCGCCCTTGAGAGGACCCATTAAGAGCCTTTGTACTGTTGAGGATGGACGCTTAAGGAGCAAGCCTCATGAGACACGGCCTGTTGGATTGAGTTGAAGGGATTGCATGATTATCGCCCCAAGCGTACTAACGGCCGACTTGTCTGACCTTGCAGCGGACTGCCAAGAGGCGCTTGATTCTGGATTGAACTGGTTGCATCTCGACATCATGGACGGCAACTTCGTCCCCAACCTTACCTTTGGGCCACCCGTCATTCGCTCGCTGCGGAAAGCACTTGGCCCAGAGGCGATTTTTGATGCTCATTTGATGGTTGAAAACGCGGAAGATTGTTTTCAACAATACATCGACGCGGGGTGCAATCACCTCTCGGTTCATGTTGAAGCAGTGAAGCATCTCCATCGTGCGGTTACTGCAATTCGCCAAGGCGGAGCAACGGTTGGGGTCGTACTCAATCCCGGCACTCCTGTTGAGGCCGCTCTTGAAGTCCTTGAGGAACTTGATTTGGTTTTGATCATGAGCGTTAATCCGGGCTTTGGTGGACAATCGTTCATCTCGAGCGTTGAAAAGAAAATCCGAACGCTCTCCAAAGCCATTGAGGTTCAAGTTGCCGCTGGTGGCCGCCCTGTACAAATTCAAGTTGACGGGGGTGTCAAATCTCACAACATCGCCATGCTGCGTGAATGGGGCGTCAGTAATTGTGTAGTTGGCTCGGGATTGTTCAACGACAAAGCGAGTGTGGCCGAGAATCTCGCTACCATTCACCAAGCACTTCAGTGACGGAGGGTTCACCATCAAGTTGCTCGTTGTGACCTTGCTTTACCCCTTACCCGCCAATGTAAGTCGGGGTGTATTTGTTGAAGACCATGTTAAATTGCTTCGACAAGCAGGCCATGAAGTCAAAGTCGTCAATCCACTTCCTTGGATGCCGAGGTTTGCAGAGGCTCGTCGCTCAACACATTTTGGAGTGGCCAAAGCCCCACGGAAATGGGTCCAAAACGAGCACTCGGTCTATGCTCCGAGGTTCTTCGCCCTCCCCGACCATCCTTATCCTTCATTGACACGGAACCACCTCCGCAGAAAAGCGAAGAAGGTTGAGAGGTATTTGGACGGTTGGCGACCTGATGCGATCGTATGCCATACGCTATGGCCCGCAGCGACCCTTGCTGAAACATTAGCTGTACGATGGAGCGTCCCTTGGACGGGAATTGTTCACGGCTATGATTTTGATGT
>CAXAHZ010000237.1:0-2565 GCA_963968875.1 uncultured euryarchaeote | reverse complement strand
GGGAATCTGCCCGTAAATGAAAGCACAGCCACATCACGGCCTTCGCATTCAAGCAGGAAAACCCCGCTGTCAATTGGGTCGGGAAGGCTTTCGAGTGAATAGGCCGATGGCATTGTAAAGGCCATCCATCCTGACCCATCTTCATTCCATGTTTCAACCGGGGCAGTCATTGCGATGGAGGTTTGACTTGTATTTCCTCCGAAGATATATCCTGCAATCCGGCGAAAGCCGCCGATGGATTGTCGTCGGCCCACACCATCTGTTCTTACACGTGCTTGGACGGTGGGGGCATATCTACGCAGCTCAAATCCGTCATACTGGGCGAGAACTTCGTACTTCGGCTCCTCGATTTTCCCAGCCATGTCAGCCACTTCACAATGCGCCTTTTTATCAAATGTTTTCTGCCGGCATTCTTCCACGTATTCGTAGCCATGCCTCACTGCAAAACATCAATCCATAGATGGAAGCGAGCCATAGAGTGGGTCTACCCCATGTTGCAAGTGAACCGTCATCCGGCAACACCCCCCCACTAAGGGATAGGAGCACGCACAACCAGACCAAGGTCAATCCGTGCAGGATCCATCGGATTGAACTCAAAAGTTCTCTTGATGTCGACTTCATTTCAGTAAGTTCTGCCTTGGTCAATAAGGCAGACACTCCGACGATTTTATCCAATGCTGAGCCTCCATTCCAGCGAATTCGGCCGAGTTTTATTCGTGTCAAATACTCAATTGCAGTAAACAAGGTGACCCAAACTACGACCACCTCCAGAAGAGGAGCCCCTCCACGAAGGTCAAGCGTACCCCAAGTTGCCCATGCTAAAAGCGCCCACAACCACCCTACTAGGAGCAGTTGGAACCCATGTGCAAATTGGCTGATTTTAGCCAGCAGTTCAGCATCGTGACCCAGGGCCCATTCAAGAACTAAAACCCCAGCAGCGGCAATACAAACAACGGCTCCAGCAAGCAACCACCACCCCGATAAATCACTGTCTCGCCAACCCAACATCAGTGCGGAAAGAATCCACCCCAGGGTAAAAACCGTGGCTACATTGACTGCGGCTTGCATGGTGTACAAAGGGTCTCGGCCGTCTCTCAGCACCGCCAATCCACCCATGAGGCGCACCTCAAATGCAGAATCATCTACAATTCCATGACTTGCTGCAGCCATCCCTCCGGCTGATTTGATCCGGGCCGCCTCCACAATACTCTGTGCAGCACCGTCTTCCCACTCTTCTCCACCGGTCCATGTAGAGCCTCTACTTGCAGCATGGGCCGCACCAGCCCCGTTTTTGGACCCGCTGCGAGCAGACCGAGTCTTGGCCCAAGCGCGAATTTCGGGAGCGATGATCTCTTCGACCTGATCTTCATTCAAAGGTGCCCCGTGGTCGGTATAGAGCCACCGGCATTGAATGGGAACGGGGTTGGCGTCAACATCAGGAGCGACCATTTGGAATTGCCCAGGGCCGAGTGTAGGGAGCTGGGCAACCAAGTCTTGGTCGCCCCCACTTTCTTTCAAAAGATGCCGTACTTTCTCAACGTCTTGCGGTTGGGTAAATCGGCCGATGAACGTCGTATTGGCCTGAGCGAGAATTTTGTAATCCACGTCGCTGACATTTTGCGTGGCAAGAACGCACGCAACGCCGTATTTTCTTGCTTGTTTGAAGATGAGTTTAATCAGGTCTTTTGCAGGTGGATTACGCGGGTATGGTGGCAGATAGGGCGCAACCTCATCCATGAAAAACAACAATTTCAACTCACCTTCAGCAGGTTGTTGAGTCAACATCCAGTCGTACAACTCACGCGACAACTCCTGGACAAAGTATTGCTTTTGGTTTTCATCTTGAATTGTATTGAGGTACACAATATTAAGCGGTATTTTCCCAGGGACCGCAGGTTCTGCAAAAGCATCAATATCAATTGGGACGCCGTTTGAGAACAGCAACTGGTTGACTCCCGAAGAAAACGCAGACAAGCGGCGAGCCAATTCACCCCTTGTGGCCTTGGGCAAACGCTCCTCAAAGTCAGTTAACCTGTGCTCGATCATGACTTCATTCCATGTGGGGGGGTCAATCTTGTCTTCAGGGTCAACATCTTCTTCAAAAGATTCAGGATAAAGGTGGCGAATAAATTCTTGATGGGGCTCGCGGACAACCCGGGCAAGCGCCTGGAAATCACCAACATCCAAACCGCACCTTGTCCCCTCGACCAGAATTTCATAAAGATAGGGCTTGACGGTTTTTCCTTTTGGTTTCTCCACATCAAAACCAGCCAGATTGGCAAATCCAGCCGCCATCATATCCCATGCGGTAATGGCCTCCTCAGCGTCCAAGTCGGCGGGGGGCGCCCGAAACGGATCAATGCACAAAGGGAGACCCTTGCTACGTAAAGGAGTCCAGATTCGCACCTCGCATAGTTCAAGCAATTTTTTCGCTCTCCCAACATCCCCGTCTTGAGCCACAAGCTCGTCGGGCTCAATACCCATTGCTAGGCGGGCGAGGTCACCTTGGGGGTCGATGATAAGCGAGGGTATTCCGGCAAGTGTCGCCTCTTCAATCAGCGCTTT
>CAXAHZ010000236.1:0-2570 GCA_963968875.1 uncultured euryarchaeote | reverse complement strand
CATGTCCTTGACCTGTTTCAGAAGAATGAGGGCTTTTGTGCAGTAGGTGATTTTTGGGACCTTGTCTCAAACGAACGGATTGATAGAGGAATGTCTTGGCGGGCCTTTGAACGTGCTTTAGGGGTGACTCACAAGGCTGCCATGCCGAGCAAAGTGAGGCAGATTCTTGAGCAAATGGAACTCAATTTCCTTTTTGAAAAGACTCCGAACGGTTACCTTATTGTAGAATCCAGCGAAGAGGAGTAAGGGTTCACTGTGTTCGCTTTTACAGGTTAGTCATTTCCAACGAACCTATTATGAACGGGTGAATGTACATGGCATACTGTTCGGGGCATGCTTTATGGTCACAGTTGACGAAATTATTGACGAGGCCAACGCCATGGATTCCTGGATGCAATGGTCCACAGGTTTTGTTTTAACGCTACTATCCGTTGCTGTTGTTCGGTATCTGATGAAGAAGATTGTTCTTGACTTTGTCAAAGCAACTTCCTTTGATTGGGATGACCAGCTTTACCGCCCCGTCACTCAAAGGCTTTACGGATTCATCCTTTTTGCAGGCCTTCAACTCACAATGCTATGGGTTATGGGTGACGAAGACGAATTGAATGTCGCTCTTGATCCGGTGTTTCAAGCGATTTACATCATCCTATCGACCTCCCTGTTGAGCGTTGCTCTGAAAATATTGATTCCAGTTGTTATTGAAAAATTTTCAAATCCAAGTACTGTAACGGTCTCTGGAAGCAATTCCCTCATCATCTTCCTTCTAAGGGCCGCAGTATGGTTCGGTGGAATTTATCTTGCCATGGACGAACTGGGCTTTGAACTCATGGGGCTACTCGCTTCATTGGCGGTCTTCTCGCTGATCATCGGACTTGCCATGCAGCAAACCCTTGGGAACATCATCAATTCGTTCATGCTCGCTTTGGACCAACCCTTTGAAGTCGGCGACCGCATTGAAGTAGACGGTGAAATAGGCTCGGTTGTTTCAGTTGGAATTCTTTCAACAAAGATTCTAACCCACGAAGAGAACTTAGTCGTCATTCCCAACAACAACTTGATCAATTCCACTGTTGTCAATCATGCCCGTGGTGGTGGCGATGGACAAGGGCGAAGAATTTCTCTGGTCATGGACATCGGTGTTGAATACGATGAAGACATCTCTCACGTCAAGTATACAGTTCTTCAATTGATGCGAGAATGCCCCTACGTCATTGAATCCCCTGAACCCCGTGTTCTTCTCAACGAACTCGGAGACTTTGCGAAAATATTCCGGTTGTATGGATGGGTTGAAGATTATTCTGACGAATTCGTCGCAAAAGACTGGTTGTTGAAAAACATAGCCGAGAGCTTTGCCCTGGAAGGCATTGGTATTCCGTTCCCGACCGCAGTTGAAATCGCTTCTCAAAACAAGGAAACATACAACAAACAACGCAAGTCCACCAACGTTCGCCGTGCCCGATTGCAGATGATCAAAGAAGACAAAGCCCTTGAGCGCGAACGTGCACAAGCCAAGTGGGAAATTGAAGCCATCACTGAGAAACTAAAGGACCCCGAATTGGAACGAAGTGAACGAAATACCTTGGAGGAATCACTTCGGGAACTAAAGCGTGTTTTGAGTATGTTTGAAGCAGGTGACAACTGATTCTTGGGTGATTATAATGTACCGGGCACCGTTCTTGATAGGTATGAGTGCCGTAGATCTACGATACATGCAGATCTCGTTTACCAGGGATGAGGGGGCTACTCTTCCGGGAGTTGGCCTTACGAGTGATTTTGATAGGGTAGAATTCTTGACAAAACTGGATGACACCGATGAAGGAATGCGAGCCCTCATTCGCTTGGATTTTAGAGACCCTCAGATCCTTAATAAAAAACAAAGGGCTTACAAAGTGTTGAGGATTATTGAACAAAGTGAAACCTCTGCAATTTGTGAAATTATTGCAACAGGGCCTCTTGCCCTTCTTTTTTCCCGTCTGGAACACGTGTGGTGGGTTTCACCAACATACGTTCATCCGGAAGGTATGCTCATGACGGTCCGTGGGACGAAGGACGGTTTGCGCAACGTTAAGAGAACGCTCGACCGTGATCTGCCCGATGGATACAAGATGAAGTTGGGCGCTGAGTCCTTGCACAGTCCAGAATTTATCGAGTTGCTTCCCGATCGCCAGCGAGCAGTTTTGGAAAAAGCGATTGATATGGGTTACTATGATCGCCCTCGCCGCTGCACTCAACGTGATATCGCCGAATCTCTAGATATCAAACAAGCTACGGTAAGTGAACATCTTCAGTCCGCCGAAGCAAGCATTATTCACGCATTTACTACCGAACCTTGACCAAAGCCCACCCTATCATGACTGGTAGAGGGCATTTTACGCGGAACGCCGGTATGAAGTTATGTCCGGCGCACGCCATGCCAATTTCAACCGAGCCCTCGTCTTATCGCTCTTGATGATGATGATGACCCAAGTGGGGTATCTTGAATCAATGAATTCGTTGACCAACAGCGAAGAAACGCTTGACGAGAGCAACGACGTTCTCGAAACGGGCGGCTCAGGCGGCGGCTCAGGCAG
>CAXAHZ010000235.1:0-2571 GCA_963968875.1 uncultured euryarchaeote | reverse complement strand
CGATGCGAACTCCGAAGGTGATTACCGTTGGCATGATGGCACACCTTTCCTCTATCGTGAGTGGGGGGACGCTCAACCTTCTGAAGGAGGAGATGAACATTATGTTCACATTGCAAGCACAAACATGGGCAATATTATGCCAGGTACATGGAATGATTTGGAGAATGACCCGCAATACTTCCCTGTTTATGGGGTAGTAGAAATTGGACCGGGTGCCGATTATTCACTTCGCTTTGATGGCGATGGTGACCATGTTGTAGCCGACCATCACGAAGACATGGATTTTACAAATTCCACCAATATCTCTCTTGAGGCTTGGATTCATCCATTCCATGATGAAGGCTTGCAGTTCATCATGATGAAGGGTGATTATGGTTGGGGGCTATACCTCAACGGTGATACACTAGCATATGCATCAGAGTACAGCCTTTCTCAACATCCGATGTCCAATACAACGGTCTCGGTCAACAATTGGACGCATGTACGCGTTGACATTGAAGTCGGTGTTGGTGGTGAATTTTTCATCAATGAACAGGCAGCTGGCCTCATTGATTCAAACGATGCTCAAATTCCACTCGGAGATTTCGGTTCTAACGACTGTTATACCTCCGGTGCCGATTGCGATGAATTCTACATCGGTAGGATGGGCTCTGGGTGTGATTGCAACCACTTTGAAGGTATGATCGATAACGTAACGGTTTCAAACGGATCATCAACCCCTCAAGGATGGACCACTGTTTCAAAATGGACGTTCTCTGAGGGCGAAGGCAACACGACCACCGACGAAGTAACAAACTCTCATGAAGCGGCAATTGTCGGAGCTGATTGGGTGATGCCCGACGGAAGCATTGTAGCCCAAGCTGTAGAACTGTTCAGTAATGAAGAGTACACCGTAGAGGCTGCAAGTGAAGGCGACACCCTCCTTTTCTTTACCGAAGTTGAGGAATATACTCGGACCTTAACTTGGTTTTCTTCTGCTTTTAAATTTGATAATTTGGAGAATCCGACAAACTACGATGTCTACGTTGGATATGGGACGATACCTAACCAATGGAACAACAACGATTCTTTTGATGCTGACTTTGGTTTTGCGTATCAAGAACTTTCTTGGCCCTCAGAAGGTGTTGTTTGGTTTGTCCTGGTTCCAGATAACGAAATTGAGGACCTCGTCATAAATATAGAACTCGATGTCGCAGACCCACCACCAACGTTGGATGACATGACGGAACTCAAACAAAGCATTGCTGTTACCAATCAACAAATTCAATCTCAGGGAAATTGGGACGACCTCGCCATGAACTATTATTACATTAACGTCACAGAACCTTTGGCAGATTTACGCGTTCGCACTTACGATGGTAGAGGAGACGTTGATTTGGGTATGTCGTATTACAGCCCTCCACAACCGGACTTCTTTTCCGCTTGGGAAGATACCGATCCCGAAGATGAAAGTATCGGGGGTAAGGATACAACCGTGATGGAAACATGGTCAGCAGGACCAGGAAACGAAGAAGAAGTTCATCTCTTTGACGTAGAGCCGGGTTTGTATTACATCACAGCTTACACGTCGAGAATGGCAAGAGAATTTACAATTATAGCGGATTTCGTTTACCCACCTGAAAACGTTGACCCTGATGAAGCAATAACACTCACTCCCGGAATTGAATACGGTTTACTTAGTGGATATGTTGGCTTGTCTCAATACTTCAAAGTTGAAGTTCCCGTTGGAACGGAGCGTCTAATTGTTGATTTGTCGGATGGAGACGGTGAAGCCTCTCTGTACATGCGCCTTGATCAAGGCCCGTCCAAATCAACGTACGATCACCATTCAACCAGTGAAGGGGCAGATGACAGAATCGCATTTAATGACCCGACGCCAGGCACATGGTACATCCTTCTGACATCCAAGTCTGCATTTACAGGTGTGAACATCATTGCAGAATTTGCCGAGCGATATGTCTGGGATTATGACGGTACTCCAATTGAACTGTTCAATGACGAATCATTGGATGGAATCAGTATTCCAAAGGGTCAGACCATTGAATTCTATGCTATGCTTGAAGAGCCAGGTAATTCCTTTATCATAGAATCTTCTGGAGGCAGCGGTGACATTCAAATCATACTTACCGGGGTTCAATACGAACTTATCTTTGGCGGTGGTCGCCCCCAGCCCGGTGGTGATTTTGGTCTTGAAACAGAAGTGGATGATGTGATCCTCAAAAGCGGTACGTCTGGCACCAATCATCGGATCACGATGGAAGCGCCCATGAACGGCAGAATCAACATTGAGGTCACTGGAATGAGTGATTCAGAGGAAATATCTCTGGTCGCCATGTGGGATGAGTCCGATTTCCCAGTTGAACCTGTTGAACCCGAAGAACCCGAATTCGTAGAGGGTTGTATCGAAACAGCTGGAATCAACTACAAGCAACTTGACCGAGATAAATCTGGAGTTCTAGAAGGTGGAGAACGTGACAGTATTGATGCTTCGGAAGAATCCCGATTGTCCATGGATTTGAATGGAGATGAAGAGGTTGAATACGGCGAGTACCTTCAGTATAGGTGCACATG
>CAXAHZ010000234.1:0-2577 GCA_963968875.1 uncultured euryarchaeote | reverse complement strand
CGTTGTCTACATCCGAAGTAGATCAGACTCAATCCGTCTGCAACGGTGCAGACGGTGACGCTGATGATTTCAACGTCCTTTACATCGGTCACAGTTTTGGGATGATTTTCGCTATGACCCTACAAGATTATGCACATGCCACAGGTTTCACCAATCACACACTATATTCCGAAACGAGTGGCGGTCCAACTGGAGCACCAGATGCATTGTGGGCAGATGATGGCCATAGGGAGAACATCAAGGCATACTTAGACACTGGAGAAATCGATGTTTTGATTATGATTTGCTGCAGTATTACGTTTATTGAAAACGGACTCCAATCCGACGAAGCGATATGGAATTTCACAGATTATGCATTAGACAAGAATCCAGATACAAGAATCGGCTTAGCATTTCCTTGGAAGCTTTATCCTTCTGATTACGAGGATGCAACCGAGTATAGAAATGGTTCAGATCAAACATACGAGGCTTGGAAGAACCTAGCATCAAACTTGAGCGCAGATTACCCCGGTGCAGATGTGTTCACTTTCCACCATGGAGAGGTTGCATATGAATTACGAGACATGTTTGAAGCAGGCCAACTTGATGATGACCTCGAGCAACTTACGGGTCCAAAAGAAACTTCCGTCTTTATTGATCAAATGGGTCATGCAGGCCAAATCATGATCGATACTGGAACCCTCATTTGGCTTCATGCTGTTCACGGTGTCGAACCGTTGGATATGCCAGAATTTACCCAATGGGAAACAGACATCCGAGTAATCGCAAACACAGTTCTTGAAGAATAAATCAATGAATCAGAAAATTTCCCGGATTGACGGGTTTAGACTCACAAGAGTTAGTCCAACTTTTCGATATCATCTATGTTCCATTCACCAGTGGAGAAAATTCACGGACACATAGGTTTCTCAAACAAGTGAATAAGTGGTTTGCTTATGTTCACAAGGGGTCATGCTAAACACCCTTGTACACAACATGTCTATTCACAAGGGTTCGCAGTGGGCCGTGTTGAACGCTACCCTTGTGTTCGTATGCGTTTCGATGGGCACCCCTTGCATTCAGAGTCTGAAAGGGACATTGTAAATTTGACATTCAGCCAATTTCTATCAATTTTTAGGCCTCCCTAAATTTATCAAGTATAGCCCCTCGAGTCAAAACATGGGCCTTTCGTCAGACCGAATGCTTACTGTGGTCGGTGTTGTTTCCACCATTGTTTTGCTATCGAGTTTAAGCTATGAGTTCCTTCTTCATGATGAGGAAGAGGTGGCCTTTACAATCGATGATTCAGGAATGATGGAGGATGTATCGAGCATCGCCTCGTTTGGACCGAGGGTTGCAGGTTCAGTTGAAGAGTCACTTGCTTCAGACTACATCAGTCAGCGTTTCACGGAAATCGGCTTGGAGAATGTCAAAGTAGAGGAATTTCAAGTGACAGGAGCATGGTTTGTTGACGCTGAGCCAGAAGACCATCAAATTTTGATGCATGCACAATTGGAGCAGGGCGTGCAAAATGCCCCGGGTTTGCCAGATGGTTCGGCGGGCACGGGTCGGATTACAATTGACGAAACGGGGGAATTGAATCACGTTGAGAGTTTCACTTTCATGGGGTATTCTGGTTCAACTCACAAGCACGACAACATGCTCACATTCATCGGTAATGGATCGGCTGAGAATTTTGATAACATTGGTGATATGACCGACCTTGCCGTGATGATTAGTTATGACAACACTCGCAGTCTCTCTGACATCTACAAAGATGCCATTGATCGAAATGCAGGCGTTGTCATGATCTACACAGAGGGCGTCGAGACACCTCCCTTCCGCTCCGTGACGGTGCAAGAAAACGGCGCTACTGTTCCGTTCCCTGATGCCTATGGCGGTCAATACGCTGATGCATTGATTCCTTACATCTACATCGCTGAAAGTGTTGCAATGAAGTTCCATGATTACATCGAACAAGCTGCAAGCGACCCTACATTGTATGCCTCTCTAGACGGATTCTGGGAAGGAAATAACGTTGGGACGAGAAGCGTGAAAGTTGTGACGGGGGAACTGCCTGGACATGGGAGTGGAGAGATATTAGTTGGCGCGCATCATGATTCAGTATACACCAGTCCTGGAGCCGTTGATAACGCCGTCGGTGTCGCCCAACTTTTCGAGGTTGCCACTCAATTGAGCGAGCTCAATCTCGAATCGACCGTCACCTTTGCAACATGGGGCGGTGAAGAGCTGGGGTTATTGGGGAGTCAAGCCTACATACAATCCTACAGCGAGAAAGTCGAGGACCTCGACTTGTACATTAACCTTGATTCAACGAATCTCAATCCCTCAATAGGACTTGGAACTCTCGGCATTGAAACCTCTGATCAAGGTCTCGTCGAGTCGATTTCTAAGATTCAGCGTTCGGTTTTGGGGCATGAAGTATGGGCGGATTACGAAGCAAATGTTCAACTGAACGAATTTGGTGGAAACAGCGACCACCGTTCGTTCAACCAACACGGTACGACAACCGTTGGGTTCTACGGGTGGGAATACGAACAATACCACCGTCCAACCGACGTTCCAGATATTGTTCAC
>CAXAHZ010000233.1:0-2590 GCA_963968875.1 uncultured euryarchaeote | reverse complement strand
CTGGACTCAATACGAGCACTTCAGCAGGTGTTGGGCCAACACTCGAGCACCGAATTCAGCCCGATGGCGGTTCATTCGGAAATTGGGTATCAACAGTCATGTCACCAGGAGCCGGTAATTCCCGTGCTGCTTGCAGTCTCAAGGAATGTTCCTGGAGTGCAGATATTGAAGACTTGGAAGTCAACGACACCGTTGAATACCGATTCTCAGCACGTGACGTTTCAACCGTAGCTTCTACGCCTAACGCCAACACCTCATCTGTCTATTCCTTTGACAGAGGCGACCCGAACAAGGTCTTCGTGGTTGAATGGCACGACATGAGTTACTATACCTACGGACAACTCTGTACTGTACAGGCTCACTTTTACGACGTTACCAACGAAATTGAATTCAAGTACGATTCAGGATGTAAGACCACCTACCAATCCTGGTCAATCGGCTACATGGACCAAACTCGTAACAAGGGAGACAGTATCTCTCACTCAGGA
Source organism: uncultured euryarchaeote (assembly GCA_963968875.1). Taxonomy (GTDB): domain Archaea; phylum Thermoplasmatota; class Poseidoniia; order Poseidoniales; family Poseidoniaceae; genus Poseidonia. The sequence goes on along the minus strand of CAXAHZ010000233.1, from coordinate 2,102 downwards.
GCTACAAACTTCAACACCAATCCCGGATGGACGCCTACTGATACCAACTTCCGTATCCACACCAGTGCTTCTTCCGATGGCTGGGAAACATTTGACAAGGGACTTGTTGAACTTGCAAACGCCAACACAGCTTTGAGTGGAACCGGCGGTGGAACACCATATTCATACTACTGCTGGTACTATTGGTCCACTTATCAGAACCAATGCTCCGCTAACGTTGACATCCCAGCTGGATTCGAGTTTGATTACTTCGGAACCACCTACGATGGCGATGACAGCAATGACCGTGTGCAAATCAACCGCCAAGGATCAATGTTCTTCTTGGACAACGGCAACACCAACACGCAACGCAGCCTATGGACATGGCATCAGCCAGAACTACCCTACAAGGGAAGCACCTATGCTCCTAACGGATTGATCGCTCCTTTCTGGACCGTTTACAACAACTACTATTGCTTCGTCACAACTTCACAAGATTGTTCAACCTACTACCGAGTCATGCCTTACGAAGGCAAGGGTACTGACGTTTCAGCAGATATTACATCCGACCCTAAGTGGGATCTAACCGACAGTCCAATCCGTATCAACCCATCCAACGATTATCTTGTGGTCTCCTCAGACTTGACCATTGAGCCTGGTGTTGAAATTCAGATTGCAGCTGGTAAAGGTATATCCTTCGATGGCGCATGTACAAACTTCTTCGCTAACGGAACCGCATCCCTCCCAATCAACTTCACCGGATTGAACGGTGCAGAGTGGAAAGGAATGGCCTTCACCGATGATTGTACCACCGCACAAGGAACCGACGACCGTCACAGATTCTACAACGTGAACTTCAACAACACAACTGACTCGGTATTCCGCTCTGGCAGCCGTCATGACGGAACTGGACCATCGTGTGGTTCATCAACCGCTGACTGTAATACGGGTAACTATTCGATGGCCAACGTCACCTTTGAGAACGTAGGTTCAGTCTTTACTCACGGAAGCGGACAAGGTACTGTTGTGAACATCACTGACTTTAGCGTCAGTGGTGTAGCAGGTTCATGTTTCGACTTTGCTGAAAACACTGAGGCTTACCTCATTCGTGGTGATGTTACCAACTGTAACACAGACGGAGATGCAGGAGATGGCGCAATAATGAGCGTTTCAGGTTCCTCAGCAGGTTCCCTCATGTTGATGGACGTTGACTTCACAAATGCATACAAGAACTTCATAAATGTAGATCTGAAGCATATTGACATCACTGACGTCACAGTTACTTCACCATCACCATCCGCCTCCGGCGGCGTGGTTGCCCCTACATCTGGATCTGGACTTGATCTTCTAGGCGGTGCTGACGGTACAGTCTCCATCGATAACCTTGTATTCAGCGGACAAGCATACAGCACCGCAACCATCAACGCTATGGAATCCATATACATTGATGGTCTTGATTTGATGACAACAGACCTGGATATCATTCCAGGAGGACAGTCCCAAACAGGTATGGGCCCATCGAGTATCAAAATGAAACTCATGGACCTTGATACTGGTGACCTGACAATGAAGCGTGTCCACCCTGGAGTGATGGATGACATTACTGCAGCAGACGTGGCTCTTACAGGCAACAAGATTACTAATGAAGTATTGACTGTGACTGACCTTGACGCTGATTCATTCACCGTAACTGGCGGTGGATGGTCAATTGACTTGGTTGCACCAACCCTTCACACAATCAAGAGTTCTGCCTCAGCCAACATGAAGAACACGGTTGTTGTAAGCGATGCAACCCTTACGCATGGTTCCTCTACAACAGAGCACGTGATCGACGGACGAAACTCCCACATCACCGTTGGAGAGTCCACCATCACGAGTACGAGTGTCTCAGCAACAAGCGGAGCAATGAAGGTCGCCAAGGCTCGCTCAGGAACGAACATCGTCTTGATCGAATCGACCCTCAACGGTAACGATTGTTCAGGAACCTCTGGTAACACGGGAAGCTGTCCGATTGATGTGACATCATCGACCTCCAACCCGTCCATGGTTTACTTCGGAGGACTTGCGTCCATCCGTGTATTCCGATTGGATGCTAACTCTAACCCCGTGTACAAGGCTAACCA
>CAXAHZ010000232.1:0-2610 GCA_963968875.1 uncultured euryarchaeote | reverse complement strand
GAAGAAGAGTACTATCAAAGCAACCAAGATTTCGGAGAAATGCTGTTCTGTCTCTTGCCGTTTGTATATATCGTCGGCCTCATTGCGGCTTTTGCAAAAGGGAATAACGCCCTAGGAATCGGTCTTCTTTGTGCAATACCCGCAGCGGTCATCTTCTTCCCACTCTTTTTCTTTTTGGCGCTGATAGCCTTCGGATTCTAGGTGTTTTTATTGTCTCAAGAAGAACTGAACCACCGCATTGGGATGCCAAAGGAATCCTATTTTGCAACGCGATATGCGATTTTACGTGAGCCATTGGGCATGCCTCCTGGGAGTGAGCGATTGGGTGATGATGACGAAGCAATTCATGCTTGGATTGAATCAAAAGGACATGTGATCAGCGTTGGTCGGGCTCATATTATCCCGCTAACCTCAGACGGCTCTGGTGCAGACCACACAGGGCCCAATGCACCGACAATTCCCGCCTTCGGGCCACTGGCAGATCTTTCTGCAGAACGACCAGCGTTTCAAATTCGGCAGATGGGGACCCTACCAAAACACCAGAGAAACGGTTTTGCAGCTCGGGTTTTGGGCGAACTTGAGCGTATCATGGCCGAGGATTTTGATTCTAAAACAGGGTTTTTGCAGGCAAGAATTCATGCCGTACCATTTTACCAATCTCAGGGCTGGGGTATCATCGATAAGCCGTACGAAATTGACGGAATCGGCCAACATTACTCCATGAGTAAGATATTTTCATGATTGATAGTTCATATATACTTACTTTATTTGTCCATTAACAGGCATCGTTCCATGAACGGCTCATTAATGAAATAAAAAAGAGTAAAAACGTAAAATAAAAACGAATTTGCCCCGAAAAGAGGGACAATAATGAAATTAAAACAAAACACAAAAACAAAACAAACAAAAGCAACGAGCACCGCCCTTGTAAACATGAAAGGTTCTCGTTCTTCACAAGACGCCGAGACTCCAACTTCAGATTTTGAATATTATCTTAGTGATAAATATCGAATGAATGCAAATAAAAAATTGTATCACAAGAGATTGTTAGAGGCCCTAACCACCCTTTCAGAGGAAGCACCAGAAGTGTTTGACTCAATTGCACCTGAAATGCTCCAACGCAGTATATGGAGCTGGAGGGGAGCAGATCCCCTTCTCTCAAAGAAATTTAACAATTGGATTTTAGGAGATTATCAGTGGACGCCCTTCAATGAAATTTTACCCAATGAAAAAATGCATGTTGATCGCAGTGAGATTGCACCTCTCGACCCCGAAATACTCAGCAAATCCCAACAGGATTTCCTCGGAGATCTTTCCGGGCGTTTTTATGGCGACCCCCATCGTTGGGATGCGTCAACCCGTGACCAATTCATCATTCTGGGGCTTCTTGCAATGGCGGGGGGCGGTGGAGTGCGCCAAGGTAAATTGATCCACTCGCTTGGAATGGGCTTATCCGAAGAAGGCGTGAAAGGATCAAACACGGTTCGGGCTGCGAAAATTGCCCTTTCCAGACTATCCAACCCGTACGGAATCAAGCTCTTTGCGCCAGCAACTGGCCATGGGGGCGAGCGCATTCACTCGTTTGCCGATGTTGAACTTGCAGAAACAGTGCTTCGTTTTGTTCTTCACCATCAGGCAGCGGTACTCTTGCCCTCGGCACCGGATACGCCGTCACAATACTGATTACCACGTATTCTGAGTGGCACATCCCATCGCGCCTTTCATATAGGGTTGGGCTGTTCTAGAGATTAGAGGGAACACTGGGTTCCCTATGAACGCCCGTGAAAAACGATGAATGCGGAGGATTTGAACAAGTACAAATGTAAGAGAATAACGAAGAAAGCCAACACCCGGTTTTCGCTTGCCTGCGAGCCAGTGCAAGATAAATCTCTTACATTCCACTTGGACCTAATAATCAGCCAGTGCGTAGCATCGTGCACCTCCCTAATTGAACGGCTCACAACGTGTGCTGTCGATTTGGATAGAGAGAACAGCGGGTTCTCTGTGTAAAAACAACCAAAATAAAAGGAAAGTGAAAAACATGAAAACGAAAATGATGAGCGTGCTAATATCTTTGTTCCTCGCCCTTTCTGCTGTTTCAGCAGTTTCAGGTGACGGTTCAGATCCCCTAAACCCTTCAGACGGCGGTGCCGACTGGGATGGCGATGGTTTGACGAACGCTGAGGAACAAGCTCAAGGCACCAATATGAACAATGCAGACAGCGATGGCGACGGTCTCCCCGATGGTTGGGAGGTTGCTAACGGATTGAACCCCACAAATGGCGGTGACGGAAATGCAGACCCTGACGGAGATGGCTTGTCCAACTCCCAAGAGTATGCAAAGGGTACCAACCCTAACAATGCCGACACCGACGGTGATGGTAAGTCCGATGCAACCGATCAATTCCCGAATGACCCCAACGACGGTGAATACTCCGACTCTGATGGTGACGGTATTCCTGATGCTTACGACCCAGACTTCCAGGAGTCAGGCGCAGGCGCAGGTAACGGCGACACTGAAGGCGGTGGCGAATCCGATGCTGGTGGACAAGGTGAAGGACAAGGTCAAGGACAAGGTCAAGGACAAGGTCAAGGACAAGGTCAAGGACA
>CAXAHZ010000231.1:0-2647 GCA_963968875.1 uncultured euryarchaeote | reverse complement strand
CGATGAAGCATCTTTAGCCACGAGTATTCCTCCATCTATGGCGACTCCGAGTTGTTTGAGCAAGCCAACTCCTGGGCCCGCTTCATGGCGTTCAAAACCCGCTTGCAGCGATTGCATAGAAGGTTCGCTAACCGACTTCATCCAATCCCACAAGCGTTGCTCAAGGAGTCCCGAAACAACGGCTTTTTCACCTTCTCCATCCAGTCGGACATCAACCGTTACAACTTCACTTGATGTCACAAAACCATGATTTTCAAGACCGTGACCTGCCCCCACTGCGATGGCTTGGTCGGCCCATGAACAAGCATCAAGAATCTGCTCAAGTGACCAAGAAGGTTGGTCCGTTTGTTGCATCTTGAGCAACATGCGTCGCTCCGGATTCAAGAGATTCGGAGCATCCATGATTCTCCCAATCGAACACCCGACTTGAAATCACCGTCTAAAACCATTCAAAAAGTGCGAACTTATTCCTCTTCATCCCAAAGCAGCATCATGCAAGAAGGGCAGGAATAAGTAGACGGTTTGCCGCCCATGATGACTTCTACGTGGCCACATGACCCGCACAATATGGAGGAGCGAACGGGTTCATCCAATGTCACATCAACCCTGTACATGACGCGACCAGCATCCGGCAGCATTTCCCCATCGGGAGACCACTCTGCGACGGCTTCGGGAGAGAGACCCACTTGTCGACTCAACGACATACCCACAAGGAAGAAAACGATACCAAACAAACCAACCGTAATGGCCATTGAACCTAAACCTCCGACGGTCATGAATGCACCAAAAACAATGCAAATAAATCCAGTGATGAGAAAATTCTCACGGGAAAGTCTCGTCATCACTAGACCTCATTGATGTGCGGACTGGAGTGCTTGAGCCACTTTGGGTATCTGGTGAAGGGGGATGGCACACAATCCAATACGAACTCCACCTTGTAGTGGAACAAGATACACATGCATTTCTGCACATTTTTCTGCAACTGCAACCGGGTCATCGCATTCATACCATGCAAAGAACCCATCGTGTGTTGGATTGACGGGGACCTTCAGTTTTGTACATGCTTCAACGAATGCTTCTCGGCGTTCAACCAACAACTTTGCGAGCCGGTCTCGCTCTAAACTCCATGAAGCTCCACCGGATTCCGAGGCATGCATTTCGCTGAGAACGTATTGAGCGACACGGGGGGCAGCAGACCATGTCTGACGGCCAGTTACTCCCATCACTTCACGTAATTTTTCCAGTGTTTCATCATCGGGATGAATGCAAACCAAGGCTCCAGTACGTAGACCGTATATGGTATGTGATTTGGATAAAGAAAGGGCAAAACAAATCAAGAGGTTTTCCGGCCAAGGTAGGCCATTCTCAAGCGCATCGAGGATTGTTTCAGCCCAACCATGGGGTTCGTCAGCGTACAGGTGGTATGCCGAATCAATGAGCAACGTGTGCCCAACATTCTCATGACGTGTTGCGCTTTCCATGAAGAGATTGAGGAGTGCATAGCGACTCTCGCTAGGAAGAGACAATCCAGTCGGATTGTGAGCAGGGTCGTTTAGCCACGTCATTATCGTAGATTGGGATGATGCAAGACGATTGAGTTCGGAGTTGAACCCCTCCGAGTCAAACATGGGATACTCAGGGTTTTCTTGCGATGGCAGAAGTGGATATGTCGCCATATCAAGACCGCATCCTTTCAAAAAACCTGCATAGGGACCCCAATGACGGTCTCTCAGGAGGACCGATTCACCGCGCTCACAAAAGTTGGAGGCTGCCAAAAAGAGTGCCCCCGAGCCCCCTGGGCTCGCTGTAGCCATTCCATGGACACCAAGGCGTTCCAATGGATGGCGATAATCGCCAAGAGCGAGCGTTTGTGCAAGGTCAAGGAAGGCTGGAAGTCCTTTGAGAGGTGCATAGGCTGCAAATTCTACCGGAGGAGCCTCTCGCAATGCTGAATCAACAACGGTATTGATGGCCAATTCCCCGTTATCCTCAAGTAAAGCGCCAATGGTTCCGTTGACTGCATCAGCGCCAGCAGCGGCGGCATTTTGATAGCGGGCAAGCCAACTAAATATGACGTCATTACCGCTTTTCGTCTTGCCATGTGACGACAAAAACTGCATTCCGCTCTCATCCACCATGCCACCGCCTCGGCTCCATTGTTCTTTGACTTGACCCCACATTTTCTTGAAGCATCATCCGCTTCATTCATCAAGGGGTGGCCGCACGCAGGAGTTGAAGCCAACGTAGCACAGTCTGGTAGTGCGTCTGATTTGTAATCAGACGGTCGGGGGTTCGAGTCCCTCCGTTGGCTCCATGAAAGCGTACAGATTGTAAAAACAGTCATTGATATACTCCCCGATAGAACTGTCGTCTATGCCACAATGCAATATTGATGCAAAAGGAAAAGCAGCCCGCTTTGCTAGCGGAGTACTCTCAGTGACGGCTGGTCTTATCGTGGCAGGTTTGCTTCTCACAGAGACGCTGACCATCGGCGTAGGATGGCTCAGCGTTGCTGGCCTGACCCTCGGTGGGGCCTTTGCCATATACGAAGCACGAGCAGGATGGTGCATCGTCAGAGCCATGGGCATCCGCACTCCGTTGTGATACGCCAAGGCGAACCCTCAAAACCCGATACCATTTGGTATTG
>CAXAHZ010000230.1:0-2664 GCA_963968875.1 uncultured euryarchaeote | reverse complement strand
GAAACCGGAACTGGAATTTACAACGGCACCGGGGACCTCGGTACGGATTCATTGAATCCGGACACCGATGGTGACGGTATTTGCGACGGGCCCAACGCGGTGCTACCTGTGTGCATGGCTGGCCCGGATTCCAACCCTGTGGGAACTGGACCACTCGGTCCAACCGTTCTCCTGAACAACACCGAAACGACTCCGATCAACCCGCCAAACGCTGTTTCTGGCGCCACATGGGAAGTCTCACCAGACCTGCCTGAAGGGCTCATCTTTGATGCCGCAACCGGCATCATCAGTGGTACGCCGACCGAATCAATGACCAACATGACCTACACGATTTGGGCAAACACAACCGACCCAGCGTTCTCCATTGAGGCCACATTCTGGCTTGAAGTCTTGGAAGATTACGACGGCGACGGTATGCCAGATGAACTTCCGGACGATTATCCGGATACAGGAGTTGAACCTTACACGCTCATTGAGGACGACGACGACGATAACGACGGTATGTCGGACACCAATGAGAGTATCATTGGAACCGACCCGCGCAACCCGGACACCGACGGTGATGGGTTCTGCGACGGCAACGGTACCGGCGACGGTTCGTGTTATGCTGGACCGGACTCTTCACCGCTTGACCCGACTTTGCCGGTGAATACCGATGGTGACGCCTATCCAGACATTGACCCAGACGGCCCTGGTGGCTTGACGGCGGACGATGACGATGACAACGACGGATTCCTCGATACAAGGGAAAACGATTGTCTCACAGACCCACTTAACGCCACCGACATGCCCAATGATTTGGATGGTGACGGCATTTGTGACGCACTTGACAACGACAAAGACGGCGATGGTATTGCCAACTTAGCAGAAATCGGCCAACCGCTTGGTACACAGAGCGATAACGCAGATACGGACGGTGACGGCGTTTGTGACGGACCCGAAGCCCCGGTCAACGGCAACTGTATCGCTGGACCGGACGCCTTCCCGCTTGACGCAGCAGGTGCCCAAGACACCGATGGTGACGGCATGCCGGACCGCTTGCTTGGAACGTCAACCAGCGTCCCTCCACTTGTTGAGGACCTTGATGATGACGACGATACATGGTCGGATGTTAACGAAACGATTTGTGGTTCAAATCCAATATTGGATACCAGTGTGCCACCCGATACCGATGGAGACGGCCTGTGCGATGCGATGGACGATTTCCTTGACTTGCCGTTTACGCTGAACTATCCAACGCAATACGTTGACCTATTTGTGAACCAGACGATGGACGTCTTCCTTCCCAATGTAACGGGCGCAGGAGATGTCGTGATGTGGAGCATCAGTGGCGAATTACCCGAAGGTCTCACCTTTGGATGGAGCCCTGCTCGTGACGCCATGATGGATGGAAGCATCAGAGGAACGCCTCTGAACGGAACAGACTCGCTCAACTTTACGATTTGGGCAAGCAACAGCAACTACAATCAATCCTTTGCGATTTCAATGACCGTGTTCAATGACACTGATAATGACAGTCTCCCCGACCGGTTGCCTCCGGGTTACATCGGTAACCTAACAGCTGATTTGGACGACGATAACGATGGTTTACCCGACGCTCAGGAAGCAACCTGTGGTTCGGACCCGTCAGACCCATCGTCCGGAGAAAATGAATGGATAACGGCCTGTTTGGACGTTAAGAACAGCGACAAAGATGATGGTGGTTTCAGTTGGATGTGGTGTTTCCCATGTTTGTTGATTCTTCTTGTTTGTTTGTTGCTTCCGCTTCTTTTGGCCAAAGATAGACTCCTTGTTTACCTTTCAGACGGCCCTGAACCCGAAAATACCGTCTCGGAACCAAACTTTGTTTCAGGAGCAGGTACTGAAGATGATCCGTTCATCTTGGCACCTCTTGGACCGCTTCAACCCGGCACGAGCGAATCCAGTGTTGAAACCGTTACGATTACGAACATGGGCGATATTGACGTTGATATGATCGACTTCAATGATGAAGACAATTACGGCCGTTTCAGTATGTATGAAGCAGAATTCAGTACCAAAGGTACCCGAGTTCTCGCAGTAGGGAAGGACGGAAAAATGGCCATCAATTTCAAGTTCAACGACCGCGAGTTACCATCCTACAACGGCGGAACGTATCAAGCACGTATCAAACTTGGAACGGCCAGCGTTTACTTCCAATGGGATGTCACCATTCAAGAAGACGAAACCAAAGCTAAATCCGAAAAGAAGGACGCCATGAACCGAATTAAAAACCGAAAGAAATCCTTTGATTACGAACGAATTGGTAAAGCAACAAAGAAAAACGCTGACGACCTCCAAATCATCAAAGGTATTGGTCCTTACAGCGAAGAGAAACTCAACGCTCTTGGGATCTTCACCTTTGCTCAATTAGCGAACTTTGACAAAGCCACAGAGGACGAAGTCAATGAAGCGATTGAACACTACTCTGGACGAATTGCTAAAGACGAATGGGTCAAGCAGGCTCAAACCATCACCGGCGCTGAAGTTAAGGCCGAAGAAGATGCCTTGAAGGCTGCAGAAGAAGAACGCCTCAAAGCCGAAGCCGAAGCAAAGGCTGAGGAAGAAGCCGTAGCCACTGCTGCCGCTGCTGCAAAGGCAAAGACTGATGCTAAGAAGGCTGAAGAGAAGGCCGCTAAGGAAGCC
>CAXAHZ010000229.1:0-2670 GCA_963968875.1 uncultured euryarchaeote | reverse complement strand
CTAAACAGGAGGAACTACCGGTTCACAAACAGGTGGAACTTCCAGAACCAGAGCCCGAAGAGATCACTCAATCCGAACTTGAAATTGAACTTCGGGCGTTCTTCCAAGAACTCATTGATGCAGGCATGGAACCTTCCTCGTTCATGGACGACCCAAGATGGGAGGTTTTGAGTGAACGGTCACTTGCAGAAGGACTTGAGACATGGCCAATCTTGCTTGAAATGACGGCCATGGGCTGAGAAGTTTAAAATCCAAGAAACAAGACGAGGGCTTGAGGCGTCAACATGGCATTCTGTATTAACTGCGGGCAACAACACGCCGATGGCACCCGCTTCTGCCGATTTTGTGGCAGCCAGCAACCCGGTGAACCTTTGCTCCAACGGCTCCGTATTGAAGCGCAACAGATTCAGGCCATCCGCATGCAAATGCAACAACAGGCCAATCAATATCAGCAACAACCTCGCTGGTGAAACGAATGCGCCCCAAGCATTTGGCGATTCAATTATCAAAACTCAAACCCCACCCTTGCAATGAAGTTCTCCTTGAACAGTACGGAACGGAAGGGGACTTAGCTGCATATTGGATGTTAGCGGTTGACCAACTTGACGGCATCGAAGGCAAAGTGGTCATCGACCTTGGAGCTGGAAATGGGATATTGGGTATCGCCTGCCTCATTCTCGGAGCAAAGCACGTCCATTTTGTAGAATGCGACGAGGAAGCCCTGGAAGTATTGGAAGCAAACCTACAATCTCTCTCATCCAAACCAGCTGATTGGACAATTCACAACATCTACCTTGGAAGGGACGAATGGATGAGTCCTGATGCGGACCTTATCGTGATGAATCCGCCCTGGGGCGTACAAACTGCAAAAGCCGATCGACCGTTTATTGAAACTGCACTGACTTCTTCAACACATGCCATTCACCTCTTGCATAATCGGAGATCAAGCCACATTGGAGGGATGGTTCGGGACGCACAGTGGAAGTATGAACATGTCATCGCCACAACGTTCAGATTGCCTGCATTGTACAGTCATCATTCAAAGCGTACGAGCGAGACCGAAGTCCTTTGCTGGAGGATTCACAGGCCTGGAGATGCGCGTTTGCCAGACGACGAAGACCAGTAGGAGCATAAGTGGGGTTGAAAAGGAAGGAGACCTCGCCTCCAACTGGCGAAACGGCGTGCGACCCATCTAGGGCCATGTCTGCCAAAGGAATGAGATACATGACGGCGAGCCTCGTCACCCCAGGAAGCATCATTGGCCAAGAAGGTCAACATACCACCGGCGAAGGTACCACCCTTCATGACGGAAACATCATCGCCACGGTTATCGGCAACGTCAATGTTAACGAAGGCGTCATTTCCGTTGGAGCAAGCAAAGCCATTGTTGAACCCAAGGTAGGAGATACTGTTCTTTGTGAAATTGTGAAACTCAACGAAAAGAACGGAGAAGCAATGATTCGAGTCGTTGAAGGACAACATGGATCCATTCAACCCCAACATCTCTATGGACAATTCTACGTGACTGGTCTCGTAGATCGGTTTATGCATCAAACCTCAGATGCCCTCCGACGAAGAGACATCTGCAGAGCATTGGTCAAAGAAGTGAGCCCCGTTGTCCGTTTGGATTTCCGAGAGCGCAACGATTGCGGCGTACTTCATGCGATTTGTCCATCTTGCGGAGACACATTCAAGCTCCACCAAGACGGTGATTGGAACATGCTCTGTCATACTTGTGGAAATCAATCTTACCGTGCATTGGCCGATAATTACGGCGCAGGATGGGCGGAACTAGAGCAGGGTGCGAGTGCCCTCAACAATGCTGGAAAGCGATGGGGTGCAGAAGCAGAGGCGATGTTCGCACGTGGACCCGCTGGACGAGCTACATTCATCACTGCTGATGTTCGTGAAGATGGACGAGAGCGGACCTACTTCCGATTTGAAGGAATGGGTGGCGGCCGTGGAGGTCGTCAAAAAGCCGCACCCGGCACACGGCTCTTCGTTGGCGGACTGCCACGGGAAATTGGAACCGACCAACTCCGAGAACTCTTCACAAGCCACGGTGAAATGACCGATTGCATCGTCTTGGTTGACGATGCGGGAGCAAATCGTGGATTCGGATTTGTCACATACGCTAGCAAGGCCATGGCTGACGCTGCTGCTGCTGCACTTGATGGACACAAAATCAACGGACGCCGAATTGGTGTTCGAGACGCTGACAGCGATGATAAAAAGAAGAAAAAGGGCGGACGAAGAGACCCTGAAGGACTCAAACTTTACATTGGCAATCTACCGTTCTCCGCAACAAAGGAGCAACTCACCACTATGGTTGCAGCCCATGCAACGGTCAATGAGATCGTAATGGCAACCGATCCGGCTGGAAAATCCAAAGGATTCGGATTTGCATTCATTAAAGAGATGGACAAAGGAGAGGTTGTAGTCAAAGCCTTGAATGGAACAGAGATGGAAGGCCGTAAAATCAAGGTGGACGTCGCCAAGGCCAAAGGTGGCAAAGGCGGAAAGGATTCACGAGGCCCCAAAGGTGGAGGAAACGATGGAAAGTCATCACGAGAACTTCAAGCCATCCGTGAGGAAGAAGAGGGTGGAAAGAAGCGCAAGCGACGCCCCCGACCGAAGAAGGATTGAAGTCAACTCTCCATCCCACCATCA
>CAXAHZ010000228.1:0-2678 GCA_963968875.1 uncultured euryarchaeote | reverse complement strand
TCTGACGTTGACGCTTTGCTTCATCGAGCGTACAGATTCCCTCTTTTCTAAAATAGACGATCAGGCCGATGATCACCATCATGGCAGATGCTATGAGGAGGAGCGGCCGGAACCACCCTAATCCATTGTATCCCCAATACAGGTCGTCAGATAGAGCCGCCGCAGTCGACACGCTCGCGAGGCCGAAGAACACGAGGACTACGCTTGGGAAACAGCACATGGAGGCCATGAATGCGGAACCTCCTATGAGTCTCCACAGGGAACGGACATCGCTTGTTGTAGCCTCGCCGCTCATGACTTCAAATCACGTCGTGTGCTTTTGAAGGATTGTTTCATGAGCAGTCCGAAAATCGTGGTTCCGTATTGAGGGCATCGTGGTAGACGGAGAGCGGAAGGACATGTGTTCCGTCGGACCATTTCCCCATTTCAGTTAGGGTCTGTTCTTCAATCATGTACTGGTATGCCCAGTCGGCGGTAAACGAGTCGTTTCTGCCATGTGCGACTAGGAAATCCGCCTGAGCGTCGATTCGTCGATAAAATCCCCAATCTGACAATCGGTCGTAGGCAGGATTGGTTTGGAGATAGTGACTGGCAATGAGTCGGGGGAATCCATAGAGGTCGGAGTGTACTTCAACCAGCTGGTTTCGTTCACTTGGTAAAGCATTGAACATTTGCTGATGGAAAACACCTGGGCAACTACCAACGCTCATGTCGTCTTCTGTCACGGCGACTTGAACCATCGTATTGAGCGGCAAATCGCTCAAATCTGGCGTCATTGACTCCCCCATCGGCCTGCTCGCTGGAGACTCAAGCGCAACGACCAGAGCGTGAGAGCCCCATCCTTTTGGAAGAACTTCATCCAAGGTGATGAAGGTGTATGCGCCTCCCAAACTGTGGCCTCCGACCCAAAGCGAGGTTGGGTCAACGGTTATGTTTCCGAGATTCGTTTCCATTTCTGTGGACCTGTTCTCGCCAATAATCATGGTCTCGAGGTGATCAATTGCAGCACGTATCGCTGTGTCTCGGTACGCATGCTGGAGGAAATCCGATGTCCCGTTCACGTCCACTGCCTCAAAGGATTCGTACCCGTCTGGGCGTAAATCTGAGGGGTACTGCAACAATGCTACGGCCATTCCTTTTGCAGCAAGATGGTCAATCCAGTAGGTGTAAGCGTTGAGATCTGGATATCCGAATCCGTGCAACAATATGCCAAGTGGTATGGTTTCAATTGGAAGGTCATCGGGTAAACTTGGAAGGGTTACATGCACGCTGAAGACGACATCATCTTCTCTATCGCCTTGAATTGCGGCGACGTCTTTGGGTATTTCATAGGGTTCTGAGAATCTTATCGTATCGTATGGGCCAGGATTTGACCCGTATCCAATGACCGGAGCATCGGGTGGTGAGGGTGCGAATCCTACCAATGCAGGAATACCTGGCATGAGCATCCACGCTGCGATAAATACGCCAACCAAATGGACCACTCGGGTTGAGCTAATGCCGTCCAGTGCAGAAGTTCGAAGCCTTGGCATCCCGCCAACGATAAGCAACAACCACAAGAGAACCCAAGCGTAGAGCATTGGTAGCATCAGAAAGGCTCCCTTGAGGTAGAAAATGTCCATGACGAAATGAATGACGATCAATCCACTAACGAAGCCGATAGGGACGATGAGGGTCTCCTCAATACCATTTTCATACTCCGATGAGGTCTTCCATTTGTTGAGAAAAAAGGCTCCAATACCAATTGATATGAACAGGATCAACGTTTGTTCAGTGGAGGTGCGTAACCATACCGTCCAATCCAGTGACCGGACGGCGTGGGGCCAAATCGCATCGATGATTCCTGTTCCCTGAATAAGTCGTACAATCACTTCTGTAAAGGCAGCCAAAAACCCGAGAAAGAAAAGCACTGGTCGCCAAAAGGGGAGTAAACGCCAATGCTTATTTGGCGCATCTACCTCCCCTTCCATGGCACATTGTTTGGTTTATCGTTCATCAAGATTCGTATCTTGCCTTGGGCCCTATTGGTCATCAATACGGCACGTCTTTCCATCCGATTTTATATCCAATCAAATTGAAACCTCTGTGCAGTAGAGGGGTTATGAGGATAAGAACGAGCATGGGAAGGCGGAGTTCGGATGCTGCGAGGACAGAGGTTCCAAGAAAGAGTTGACCAAAGAGAAACACCATGATTGCAAACGGCAAGGTATCCAGTAGGGGTGCTTTTGATGAAATATCTCCTTCTCTTTTTAGCCCCCTTCGCCTCTTGACAAAGGAACCTGAACTGTCGCCAATCAAACAGGCAAAGCCGAGGAATGTGCCAAGGATGAATGCCGTGACGTACATGCCTCCAACTGAAAACCACGCTCCAGCAGAACCCGTTAGCGGTGATGCAAATACGGTTGCACCATCATCAAACACAGTTGACATGCCGCCATCCTCGACAATCGCAACCATGAGCATGCATAGAAGCCCAGATGTCATCGATCCACCGATAAGGCCGTTCCATGTTTTACCATCTCCAAGAATACGGTTTCCATCTTTCCACTTCCTTCCACCATCAATCGGCCAAGGACCGTAACCCGTTTTCGGGAGCCATTTGCCCCACATCATGGCGAAGGTGTTGGCCAGGAATCCTGGGAGATAGAGCCAAAGTGTTAGCAGACAAAGGAAAAACA
>CAXAHZ010000227.1:0-2683 GCA_963968875.1 uncultured euryarchaeote | reverse complement strand
GGGGGGTCGCGAAACGATTGGCCAGAAGGATGCCCGGGATTGCAACCGTCCGAATCAGAAGATGAAAACAAGCAATACCATGTTCGTAGAAATTGGCATCAAAAATTACGTAATTCAACGGTTGAATGGGACGCTGCAAAAGCCATTTCCCGCCGGTTCTCTACCTCTCTACCTCCTCCACATAACCCTTGGTTCCTTGATTTACCGCTAGAATGGCTCCCATCAGCGCTCAACTTGTTCGCAGATGCGAAGATTGAGGACGCAGGGACCGTGATGCATTCCGTTAATTCGCTTGATGAATCCGTGAAGACATTCCCCCTTCCTCACCACAAGCAGCTTCGAATCATTGGCGGTGTAAAAGGTTGGGATTCCAAGAAATTGGATGAACTGCAACCTGAAACGACCCCCGATGCAGAAAAAGCAACGATTCCGGGGCCAAATCTTCTTCCTGAACCTTCCGTGTTTTCCTCAAGTATTCCCGAGGGATGGGCGCTGATTCAACATGGGATTGCAAAAGGCACAGCGATGATTCTCGGACTCCCACACCATCACGATGGGGACGATTTAGTCATCACCGCAGGGTGGCCTGCAGCGCTTGAGGGTCTTGGTTTTGGGATTGAGGGAGAGCGGCCACTACGTCAAAAAGACGGAAATAAGATGGCTCACGACCGCTTGAATCAACTTAGACAAGCAAAAGAAGTTCTAGACGAAGAACGTGAACGTTTGGCTCACTTGGAAAAAGAACGAGCAACCATCCGAATTGCATCAGAAACTGGCGCTCGCCAGAGAGGCCTAGGAATTGCTGAAACGGACCAGGTTGGAAGGGAAGCTGCAGCATCGGTTATTGACGAAGGCCCAAGGGACAAGCAAGCATACCTTTCTGCTCAACGTTTGGAAGACGACCACGCTGTGGATGGGATTCTTCCTTTGGTCCGCAATCTTTCAGAATTTAGGTGGGAGCACAGCGCTCCTGTACGAATCGGGTGTAGAATGGGCCGCCCTGAAAAGGCTGCTCCTCGTGTGATGAATCCTAGAACCAATGCTTTATTCCCCATCGAGCTAAACGGTGGAAACCAACGTCTGCTCAACCATGCAATCGACAAAAGTTCCATTCGCATTCAACTTGGACGTAGAACCTGCAGCAAATGTGGAAAAGAGTCTCCTTTCTTACGTTGCCATCATCGTTCAAAGGACGACTTTGGTGAAGGGCGAGCAGGAGAGGCCTGTGAAGGCCCAACCAGCATGACTTCTGCTAAAGCCAATTCACGCCGTAGAGGTGAGGTTCAAACGGTAAGAATTGACACCATGGTGGAAGATGCTCGGATACGGTTGGGCATCGACCGTCTGCCAAATCAAGTCAAATGCATGAAAAAACTCAACAGCCGCGACCAAACTCCAGAAGCCATTGAAAAAGGAATCCTCAGGGCAAAACATGACCTTCCCGTGTTCCGGGATGGAACGGTTCGCTTCGACATGAGCGATGTCCCAGTGACCCATTTCCGTCCTCGGGAAATCGGTGTTTCGTGGAAAAAACTTCTCTCCTTAGGCTACTCAAACGATTACCTCGGTGCACCGTTAGAACATGACGAACAGGTATTGGAGATCTTCCCCCAAGATTTCATCGTCGCCAAGAATGCTGGTGACTTTTTCGTTAGGACTGCACAATACATAGACGAACTTCTGGTTCGGTATTACAAAGTTGAACCGTATTACAACGTTACAAAAGCAGATGACTTGGTTGGACATTTGATTTGCGCCCTCGCCCCTCACACCAGTGGAGGCGTACTGTCCAGAATCATTGGATGGGCAGATTGTTCGGGCGGCTATGCCCATCCCTTATTCCATGCAGCAAAGCGAAGAAATTGCGATGGTGATGAAGACGCAATCATGCTACTTATGGATGGTTTGTTGAATTTCAGCAGGGAAATCTTGCCCGCAAACCGAGGTGGGCTAATGGATGCCCCATTGGTCCTCACCACGCGATTGAACCCTACGGAAGTTGATAAAGAGGCTTTAAACGTGGATTCTGGGTGGTTTTATGAGCGGGATTTCTATGAAACTACCCTCAGTCAACCCCATCCGAAAACCATCTCGCATCGGATGGATTTCGTGGAGCGCCGTTTGGGCAGTGTGGCAGCCGTGCGCGGATACGGGTACACCCATGATTGCCACTCGATCGACGAAGGACCGGCACTTTCCGCCTACAAGACTCTTGAAACGATGATCGACAAGATGAACGGGCAACTTGCACTCGGCCATCGCCTTAGAGGGGTAGATGTCCGCACCGTTGCCTCAAGTGTGGTACGCTCCCACTTCCTCCCGGATTTACGGGGGAACCTCAATGCCTATGGACGTCAAAAAGTGCGCTGCTTAAAGTGCGCTCATTCTTATCGCAGAATGCCGCTTTCGGGAAAATGCATTCAACCTGAGAAAGCAAAAGGAAGAGGACTTTCAAGCGTTGGAGTTGCCAAGTCCGAGGGCGATTTGTGCGGTGGCAATCTTGCATTAACTGTTTCAGAAGGTGCTGTTCGGAAGTACATCAAGGTGACCCGTTTCGTCATGGACCACTATGGAGTAGATACCTATACGCGTCAAAATGTTGAGTGGTTGGCGGACAGCGTTGACTCGCTGTTCAATAATGACAGAGCGAAGCAACTCTCACTTTCGGATTTCTTGTGACCTA
>CAXAHZ010000226.1:0-2712 GCA_963968875.1 uncultured euryarchaeote | reverse complement strand
CAGCATCAATGCAACAAACCGGGACAACCATCATTGAGTTTGATGCAAATTTCACCGGAGAAGATTTGATTGTATCCTTTGACACCTACTACTTCACGCCAACATATTTGTTATGGGCCAAAGCAATCTACGGAGGTGGAACGATTATCACGCACCAGGCACAAGACATGACAAGAACCAACAACGCCCCGCTTTATTGGTTCCAATCCGGATTTGACCTCGTCGCTCATGGAAGCCTTTCAGTGATTTCAAGTGCAGTTAACGGAGCAAATATTTCCTGCCACAAAGTATGCAGTTTTGATGACGCATCGTTAATGGGAAGCGCCCCAATCATGGCTTCAACCGATGCCAGTGTTTCAGTTACAGATACATCGATTAGTGGTTCAAGAAGTGATGAAGATATCGTTCTTCACGACGATGCAGCCATCACTTACACAAATTCCCAAGGTACCGGTGGTACAACAGATGGATGGGTTCGTTTGCTTTCACAGAGAGTGCTACAGACCAACATCCCTAACGGCAGCCTGGACATAACTGACCTTGGATATGGAAAATCCGATTGGAATGCGCTTACCGACTCAAGTGGCCGTATCGTTTTGGTATCGGATGATCCAACTACCGAGCACAAAAGAATCGTTGAATGGATGGATGGATACGGTATTGTCAAACAAGAACAGTCCACCATCACGTTGTCAATCGGCTCATCCAGCCCATGGGGCTCATATGCAACTACCGTTGATGCACCGCAAACTGCCTTTGGGACAATTGAACTTTTGCTGCCGTACATAACGGTGTCATCCATTGAACCTGAATCCAATACAGCCACCGTTAATCGAAGTATTGGAGCCATGGTAACCGTAACCAATACCGGAGATGTTTCTACCTCGGCCAACTTCCGTTGTTATGTTGATGGAGAGGATGCTGATACGCAACCGTCCACATTGACAACCACCGTTGCCCCTGGTGAATCGAAGAAGATTCCAATTGTTTGGTACATGTACGAAGGTGGAATGCAATCCCTTGAGTGCAAGGCGTTCCTGCCCGCTACTTTTTCGGAGATCGGTGAATTCGTAACCGACTTAAACGGAACTTCTTCTGATGAGATTAACTGGGTATATGCCGAAGAAGTTGAAGAAACACCTTACATCATCTACATCGTTGTCATCATCGCCTTCATGGGGCTTGCACTCGTAATATCACGTCAAAATAGGGCGGGACCTTCCGGAGTTGTTCAAGAAGATGACCATGCAATGGCCGTTGAAAATGAAATGAAGGTCCAGACCCCTGAAGCAAAAGACTCAGTTTATGACCTTGAAGATGATGATGATGACGAAGGTTCTGAAGAGTCAGAATCCTAAGTCCGCACCCCATTGCCGCTAATTCCCCGAATCAACGGTTTTGTAACAAGGGGATTCTTCCTTGATTCGTTCTATAATGTCCATAGGGAAGTTTTCACTGGTGCTTAGGATACGCCCCTCACTGTAGCACATTTTCATCACATGTTCTCCCTTCCGGAGCACCCATTCCTCCTTCTGGGTTTGGTCAATAACCTCTTGATGGTCTTCTGTAAACTCACCCTCAATCTCGTCAGCAAGAATAGCCCATGCCTCAGTGAGTAGAGTCAAAGTTTTCGGATCATCGGCGACCCAATCAATTTCTTTATCGAAGTCCCAATCTTGATGTTCTACAAGGTCGTCAATGAGATTGCCGTATAGGTAAGCCACATTCTCTGCATCGTGATCTAAAATGTACCACATTCCCGCCATGTTTGGCCATGGTCATTGAGCCCTTATGAACTACTCAATTTGAATCGTGAAGGGAATTCAGCAGGTTGGATATGAGTTACGAGTGTTTTCGTCGTTGTCTTCCCAATTAATTTCCCAAGAATTCACAACAGTAAAAGAGTTGGAATACGTTTCACCAAGATTCTGATTTGTCACTGTAAGAGTAAAGTCATAACAACCATTCCCATCAAAAAATTGGTCTGACTCTATGTACTCAAATCCTTCGTTATCAAGGGCTGTACCAGAAAGTGTTACGAAGCCGAAAACAGGAGAACTTGCTGCACCTGAGAAATCAGATGTCCACTTAGCTACGTCACCGTCAAGTGTTACTTCAGGGTGTGTATATCCTGAAGATGAGCCTTTAGAGACAGTTAAAGTGAAAATTTGTTGTCCGGCAAATTCTCTAATTTTACTGGTCGCTCCCGAGGAACTGCTTGCAGCATAACTGTGTTTTCCATCATCCATTTCTTTCTCGCCATCTGCAAAGAGCCCTACAAACGCTTCAACCCGTATACCCTCGTATGTAGATTCAGCTCCAGCTGTATCCTTATTGGTGGATACATATGGAGTGAATTGTACTCCCGCATCCTTAGCTTGTCGAGTTAGATGCCTTGAGTTAATTTCCAATTCAACTTCGTTCCCGTTAGAAGATGTCGCATGGATTGTGTAGGTTTTCAATACAGAGCCATCATAGTCCTCTGTATTCCCGTCAAAGAAATCCTTGATTGGAATGTTGATTCTCTTTAGATTGTTGGTCATATCTTCTGATCCTTCCCATAGAAGTTTATCTCCAGATTGTATTTTGATATCGACTGAACTGAAGCTACCTCGTATTGCAAAATCCAATTCGTCATTATCTTCATCAATGCTCACATCCGTGATAGCAATGTTTGCATTCGAGGGGAAAATCATTACCATAGCGTAAGGG
>CAXAHZ010000225.1:0-2749 GCA_963968875.1 uncultured euryarchaeote | reverse complement strand
TTTCTAATTGAAAGTACATCTTCTTGGAACGGCCAATGAAATACAAATCGGTGGATAAAGGCAACAAACGAACTGGCATGGTTCAACGCAGGATTCCAATCAAACGTTGTCTTAGAATTGTATCCTACGTCGTATTCATGGTCCAAACGAATGATATTCTTGTCAGCGTTTTTTTGGAGGTTTGGCAATCCAATATTAGGGTCCAATTGCATGGCGGCCAAAGCCATAAGAGTCCATGCGTATGACGACAGAGTCCCCATGAAGGCTTGATTAATTCCACGCGACGATGCCCAGAATTTAACCGTTAAGACCGCATTACGAACCATTGGATGAGTGTCTGCATAGGCGCGAATTAGTTCTGTATTGTAGAGGGCGAGTTCATTGTTCACTGAGATGTCAACTGGCAATCCAGTTTCAGGTTCTTTGAATTTGATGATGGGTACCTTTGCCCGTCCAATGACTTCTATCTCGGTCATTTCAAGTTCGGTTAGTATATTGCGTACTTTATTCAGGATTTTTCTTGGAGAGGGGCCGTCAACAACAAGACAAAGGTCAAGATCTCCAACACCCAGTGAAGTACGAGATTGAGTCGACCCAAAGGCATAGAGCTTACTACCAGCTAGTTTGTGTTCAATGTTGTGTTTGAGGTGTTGGTGTATTCGTTCCCGAGCTTTTGTTTCTTGTTTACTCATTCCAGATGTTTCAATCGTTGAAGAAATTTCTTCGGAAAGTTGTTTCAAGTATGATTCGGGAATGGATTCAATGCCTCCAAGTTCAAGGGTCCCCAACAATTGAGAATGAAGAAGGGGCCATTGGCGTTGCTGGGATGCCGAGAAGCCGGTATGGGGGCATGGATTCTCAGTCATTTTTTCTTCCCCCTTTTTTGGACGTCAATCCTTTGGAAAGAGCATAACTCGAAGCGCCTCCATGGTGTACTCGCTTTGCATTTTCAAGTAAGCCTTCAAATCCGCTCTCAAGCACCCCCTCCCAATATTCAATCGATCGTTCACAATCGTTCAATGCATGTGTAAGTCGTTTTGTCCTGGAATCGCTTCTTCTTCTGAAGAGTTCATTTTCGAGGTACTCATGCTCTGTTTTTTGTGCCTGTTCAATAAACGCGTCTCGCTCACTAAGCATTTCCTTGTGTTCAGGTGTGCTTTCTTCAAGGAGTTTCAATCGTTCTGAGAACTCGTCAAGGTTTGCCTTGATTTGGTCCCTACGTTTCTTGGCATCTCTTGCCAACGTCTCCGCAATCTCTTTCTCATCTTTGCGAGCTTCAAGCTGTTTTGGAATCATTTCTGCAAGCCGTTGACGGCGATGAAGAATGGCCCGAATCAAAAAATCGGGAGTCACTTGCAACAAACGCTCGTCCTGCATTGATTGCGGGGGGCAGTTCAATGTTGAATAAACATCCCCTCACGACTTCTTTCAGCGTGAAGGTGAAGAACCCCTTCAAACAACAAGCACCATGGGCGGGCACGATGGGGCATTCAGGAGGCGGATTCCCATTGTCCTCGCATCGCTAATTCTCCTGTCAGTCTTGCCTTCAGTTCATGCTGCAAACGGTTCAGGGGTCATTGACGAAGTTAGTTTTGGAATTAATGATTACGACTCTTTCACATCTGAAAATTATTCGTTCACTCTGGAACTTCATGAGACCGATGGAAACAATGCTAACGTTGGACTTAATATCACCGTGAAATCCCTTGAGGGGATCGTACTTCAACAACTTCCACCTCAGGTGTTTAATCTCAGTTCGTTACAACAACTCAACGTCACAATTAATTTGACATCGTTAGAGTATGGATTTAGCGAAATACACGTTGAATTGTCAGGTGAGGTCGGGGTCGAATCGGGAACACAATTTCTTTCCCTTTCTCGGACCGTTCAGAGGCTCCGGCCACTCTCTTTGGAACTTGGAGCTTCTGGCAGCATCCTCTCTCAGGGCGTAGATTCATTGGGTTCCTCAACCGGAAATATCTCAATTCATGATGGAGATTATGTTCAGCTTCAATTGCCTGTTGTGAATCAAGGCGACATCAATTGGACAGGTTCAATCAATGTCGAAATTGGAAACGTTCTTTCTAATGAGTCATTTGTTCTTGATGATTTTACGGTTGACGCCATGTCCTCAGTTTACGCAACCGTTACAACCACTTTTACGGTTGTTGAAGGTGCTCTAAACTGGTCTTATGAACTCAATGGCACTCTTGGAGAGGACAACGGAAACCACATGCAAAATGGAACATTATTCGTCCTACCTCCCCCGTTACCTGAACTCATGACTTCACTTACTTCAAATTCAAATGCAATTGTGGCGGGTGAGTTATTGGTGTTCAACCTCAATGTCTCCAACAATGGAACAGTAGGATTTACTGGTGTCATAGAGTGCTCTTCTCCAAGTGAAGTTCTGCTTACGACCTCTGAACCGATCTCTGCAGGTTCTAATTTCACATGGGAGTTTTCAATGACTGCTAAACCCGTTATCGTTGAATGCAGCCTCTCCCAAGGAAGAATCGGTTCACAATCCACACTCCCAAGTCAACTCAGTGTCAATATGGCCTCAGCATCCTTTGCTTCCGCAGGTTCAACATCTCCTTCCTTAACTGGAGGCCCATGGCATCTTGGTGATTCATTGAAAGCCAACATGCTCATACGAAATATTGGTGATCTTGAAGGGAGGGTTCGCATGGTTCTTGTTGACCAATCTGATCTCACTGGACAACGGTCGGTAGGTGACTGGCTTACC
>CAXAHZ010000224.1:0-2787 GCA_963968875.1 uncultured euryarchaeote | reverse complement strand
ATTGATAGAACTCCCGCAGTTGTGATGAAAAACGACAGAGGGACCTACGGATTAGGAATCATGATTCTCACATCAGGAGAGCAGATCCTCAACCTTTCTAATCGGAAAATCAACAGATTACGGTACGCAAAAGGTGGAGCTGATGTGGAAAGTTATCTCATTCAAGAGGGAATCCCTACAAACATGCTTACCAGCGAGGGGGAGCCTGTTGAACCGGTGGTTTACTTGGTCGATGGAGAAGCGGCAGCATGGTTCTATCGAATCAATCCAAAAAAATCAGACATGGACAACCTTAATTCACCAAGTGCTCGTTTTGAGAACTATACTCACTCAGGGGACAA
This sequence comes from uncultured euryarchaeote, assembly GCA_963968875.1. Taxonomy (GTDB): domain Archaea; phylum Thermoplasmatota; class Poseidoniia; order Poseidoniales; family Poseidoniaceae; genus Poseidonia. The sequence continues at coordinate 2,446 of CAXAHZ010000224.1, read as the reverse complement.
GTATGGAACCCATGCTCACGGATGGCATGCTCTTCTGGCAGAGTTGAGCATGTTGGCTATGGGTGCAGAGTTGAACATCAAACGGTGAGGGTATGGCGGTAATTCATTGTCTTGGCAGCGGATTAGTAGGGGCATTTGTTGTTCGTCACTTGGTTGAAGCAGGTCATGAAGTTCATGTTTACGACTTGAAAGCGAGCGATGTTGATGGGATTACAATGCACACCGGAGATATTACTGGTGATCTTGATCGTATTCCGGAGGGTTTGGTGGTCAACATGTTGCCGGGAGATATCGGAGGTGCCTGTACTGAAGTTCTTGTACGACTTGGCCGAACCGTTGTGGACTTATCCTTCGCTGAAAAAACACCTGACCGACTCCATGAAAAGGCATTGGAATCCAAGGCCACAGTAATTTGGGACGTCGGAATCGCTCCCGGTTTGTCAAACATGCTGCTCGCTGAGGCTCAAGCAAAGTTAGGGCTGTTCAAAAATGCGGAAATACGAGTTGGTGGGAATCCAGGACAACCCGATGATGATTGGTCGTACATGGCCCCTTTTTCTCCAATTGACGTCATAGCGGAGTACACTCGCCCTGCGCGAGTCATAAGAAATTCAACGGTTACAACCCTGCCTGCACTGGATGAGCGTCACATGATTGACGTCGGCGGGAAAGGGGAAATGGAGGCTTTTTTATCCGACGGATTGCGCTCCCTGTTGTTTACAATGAAGGCACAAGACATGTCGGAATACACAGTTCGTTGGCCGGGCCACATACAACGATACATCGATGAGCGGGATACTGGGACGCTGGATGTGGAGAAGTTGTTGGATTCGTGGTCCCTTGACAAAAGTCGGGGGGAGTTTACCTGGATGGAAGTCAAAGCAGAAAATGAAGACCATCGCCACATTTGGACGGTGATGGACAAAGGTTCCAACGGCGATTCCTCAATGGCCCGCACCACCGGCTTGGTCACCTTAGCCACCGTTCTTACCATGTGCGATGACCCTCAAATCCTTTCCTATGGGGTCTACTCACCTGAATTGCTCCCATCTGCATTCTTGGACCGGTCGCTCTCATTAATGGTTCAATCAGGTGTTAGTATTGAACACCGAATTGAGCGGGCAAACTGAAAAGTTGCAACACCTGCGAGGAACATGAACCGCTCGCTTTGGTACATTGGAACCATAGCGATTGGCCTATGGTTTTCTGCCACGGCCATGGGAGGAGTACTCGCCGATGGATGGGCTGAGTGGCCAGTGAATCTTTTTTGTTGGGGACTGTTTGCTAAAATTTATGTTTCAACGGACAGAAAAGAGAGAATAGAGATGCTCGCTGTCGTAGCCATAGCGACTCCAATGGAACTGTTTTTCTCTGAAGTATGGCTTGTATACGAGTATCAGCGAGATTTCATGCCTCTGTTTGTACCTGCAGGGCATTACTTCTTATTCGATTTAGGAAGACGAGCTGCTCAACAATTGAAGGAATCTTGGGCCATGCCACTACTCCTTCCATTTATCCCGCTCGTAGCTTATGGATTGTATACTGGAGGAGATACATCCGGCATTTTCCTGCTCGTCCTTGTTCTTGGATTTACACAATGGGGCCCGCAACCCAGACTTTACGCATCGATGGCATGGGCAGCATTAGCGATGGAACTCCTTGGGACTTACCTCCAGAATTGGACATGGGCAACCGATGTGCCTTGGACTGGACTTACCGCTTGGAACCCCCCACTTCTCGTCGGTGCGTTCTACTGTTTTGGTGATTTACTGGTCAACCTGACGGTTGCCAAGTTTGAAGGGGAACCTCCCTCGGTGGTAACAACATGACCAACCCTGACGAGTTGCGTCGCCAACGTGAAAAAGAGGCAATGCGTATCCGCACTGCCCTTAATCGCCAACGGGGTGAGCAGCGAGCCAATACCAAAGGCGGTGAAACAACCGTTGCTTTCGTAGAAGAGCGGAAGTGCATCGGTTGCGACCAATGTACCATTGTCTGCGATGACAATGCAATAGAACTGTACTTCGTTGATGTCAAAAGCCCTCTGCTCTCTGTAGAAAGCAATCGTAAAGCCAAGATTGTTCGTGATGATTGTACTGGGTGCAGACTCTGTGTTCTCGCATGTCCAACCGATGCAATTACAATGATAGACCGATAAGGAAGGAAAGAACATGGCAAAAAAAGGAAAAGATCCGTCTGCACAACGTTTTGGAGGGGAATTCGGACCCTACAGGAATCCTGGAACGACTGGAGTAAGTCTCTCTACGTTCAAAACACTCGTGTGGACGTCAAACATCGGTGGCCTACTCTTGGTCGCTCTCGCTCTCGAATTGCTTGTTGTCAAGCAGAATTTTATGTGGGGTTTCCTTTCACTCATTGGTGGAGTAATTGTTGCTCTGTTCCCGTCTAACTACGAGATTGTAGGCATGGCTGAAGACGAAGAAAA
>CAXAHZ010000223.1:0-2824 GCA_963968875.1 uncultured euryarchaeote | reverse complement strand
ACCAACAGTTCTCTGAGCGGGTGTGATGATTGTTCTCGCAACAAACTGTCAGGAGCGACCATTCGCAGGCGGCCCCCCTCTTCCAGAATCTGCAAACTCCGCTCGATGAAGAGTCGGTAGAGATTGACATTGCCCCGCATGGTTGAAAAACGAGGTTTGTTGTTGTCTTGAAGTGCCCGGAGTTGCTCTCCAAGCTCCTTTCTTAGCCGGCTTCCGTCTTCCATTCCACGGAATCTGTCTTTGATTCGGAGCCATGGAGGATTTGTCAAGACCAAACGTGGTTGTTGAGTCCACGGCCATTCGCCTTGGAGTGCATCGCCTTCTTGGACGCCCTGATCCAACAGAGACTCCATCTCTTTACGAGAGATTTTTCCGGGAGTTTCGGGTCCGAAACTCACCAGTTCGTGACGTATTGATTCTAGGAGGAGGCGGACTTTTGTGCTCTGGACGACCAATGGGTCAATGTCAAGCAGCTGAATGTTGCTGAAGAATCTGCGCGTGTCTTCTTTCTTTAGTTCTGCATCTGCTTCATCGTGCGCATCAGCATGTCGGCGGATAAGACGTGCATGGAACAGGCCTCCGCCAGTGGCGGTATCTGCTATTGGAAGAGGAATGCCACTGAGTGTGCGGCGCCCGTTTTCAACGGCTTCTGCTTCTGCTTCATTGTCAACTTCATTTTCTTGCGAAGCGACTGGAAGGTTGAGTTGTTCAACGTGTTGACGGAAGCCGGGGGGGAGATTGCTCATGAGGAAATTTGATTGTTGAACAGGCTTCTTGGGGTTGATGAGTGTTTCACGCATTTCCGATGCGATCACGGCGTCGGCTAGGCGGGGCGGTGTTGGGTGTGCGCCTCGGGGTGAGCGCCCGTCGGATTCTGCATCGTGCCGAGCCAGCAAATGGTCAAGGACATGGCCCGGGTCTGTGAGTAGATTTGCCGGGAGTGTTGGCCAATCTTCCGGGAGAAGAGCGGCGATAGGTTGGAACGATTTGAGGGACTGCTCCCAAGTACTGAGCCAGATGTCAATCTGTTTGTTGCGATCAGCAAGACATCTATCCAGGCGTGCATACCAACCGCTGACTCCGTTTTGCATCATCCCCACCAATCCAAGCGGGTCGGCTTTCTATCTTTGAATGTGACTCTTGACGCAATGCTCAAAATATGCCGGTTTGTTTAGAGGATTTTGTAAAATTCTTGGTACCAGTTCCAACCGTTTTCCACCCAATCAAGGAGCGATGAAAGAACATCCTTTTCCACTCCGCCTGCCTTTGCAATCGCTTTCAGTGCCTTGATTTCCTTCGGGTCATAACTTCCATCAATCGCCGCGACAAACGCAGCATCTCGCAAAATAAAACGAATCCACTCCGAATCCAAATCCACGAGAGACTGTTCCAGCGGGACGGGATGCTCAAACCCCGACCGGATATCAACTCGGGCCTCGGGGTGAATCATGCATCGCCCCATCATGGCTTCAATAACTGCTATTTCTTCACGGACAAGTTCGCCGTCAGCCGCTGCGATGAAAACTAAAATATCTGCATAACGACGCAGCTCTTGCGTTGAGCGATGGCCCAAACCATCCGGAAACATCGTTCATTCCTCGAGATTTTCAAGAATGTCGAAACCTTCTTTCATCCACTTGTAACCATTAACGGTCCAGCGAAGCAATTGTTCAACAGCGTCTTCGCGAAGCCCTAGCATCTCAGAAATATCTTCCAGAGCATCGCGTTCATCCTCGTCAACGTTTCCGTCAGCAGCGGCCATGAGTACAGCGTCTCGCAACGCTAAGCGTCCGGCTTCACCCGACAAATTTTCCATACACGCTTCCAATGAAGGCGGATTTCTCAACTCATCACGAATAACGTCGCGTTGGTCTGGAGACAGAAGGGCCGCTCCAAGACGTTGCTCAAACATTGCCATTTCGCTTATGGTCAATTCATCATCAATTCGAGCCATATAGGCGAGCAATCGCGCATAAGCAAACCGTTCTTCTCGGGGTAATTTGTGAACCGTATCAGGTAGCATTGGAACAACACGAACACTCCTCACCCATGAACTCAGCGGTTGGGGGCCGTATCAAGAGGGCTATATTCAAACCCTCAGGCGACCACCGAGGCACGTGAGTGGGCAGCAAAATCCGGAGGTGGTCATTTGGACCAACAGGGGATGCAGTGCTTGTGTAAGGGCAAAACAATTGTTTGAGCGTAAACAGATTGAGGTAACCGAACGACGGCTCAAAAAAACCGCTCCAAGTCAGCGAGCCTTCGCCTTAGCATCCAGGGGCGCTAAATCAGTACCTCAAATCATCATTGATGGTTCGCTTGTTGGTGGCTTTGACAATCTGCTTCTGCTTGAAAAGTCAGGTGAACTTGACGTGATGCTCGGGTTAACAACATCACTTCCTCAGCGAACGGCTTGGCAGCGTTTTCGCACATGGGCTGGATTATGATAACATGAAAAGCAAGTCTTGAAAGACCTAGGAACTCTTCGCGGCTTCATGGACCCAAGTGTCAATGTTCTCGGGGCTCCCCTCCAAACATGTTCAGAGACGCCTTTAACGGGCTGGTTTAGGGACGGCTGTTGCAACACCGACGGACAGGATCACGGGTCCCACACGGTCTGCTGTGTTCTTAACGAAAATTTCCTTCAATTCGCAAAAGGTCAAGGAAACGATTTGATCACCCCCGCCCCTCAATTCAATTTCCCGGGGTTGAAACCTGGGGATTCGTGGTGTGTTTGCGCACGTACTTGGCTCCAAGCTGTCAACGCAGGCCAAGCTTGCCCCGTTGATTTGGAAGCCACCCACGAGCGTGCGCTTGAGGTCGT
>CAXAHZ010000222.1:0-2845 GCA_963968875.1 uncultured euryarchaeote | reverse complement strand
CGTATTCATCACCGTCACGAATTGCAGTTGTTTTGAGAGCCGCAACATCAGAGCCAGCTCCTGGTTCTGTGATAGCATAAGATGCTAATGCGCCTTCTTCAGTTACTTTGCGCAACCAGATATTTTTTTGCTCCTCTGTTGCTCCAGTAATGATGGGAGCACAGGCAAGAGCGGTAGCGTATGCAGCAGTGGCAAAACCCGGGTCTCCCCATGCCAATTCCTCATTCACCAGCACTTCCTCAAGCGAACCTAAGCCCGCTCCGCCATATGCTTCTGGAATATGGAGATTTAACAAACCCATTTCATGAGCTTGCCGAATAGTATCAATTGGATAAATGGATTCTTCATCCCAATGTTCTGCATTTGGACGAATTTCATCTACTGCGAACTCATGGGCGAGTTCCTTGAGCATCGTTTGCATCTCATCAAGTTGAAAGTCCACCATGATTATCCTACGGGCCGCCCCCTTATGGCGGTTAGGATTCATTGTAGACGGTTCGCACCCTCAAAGAACAAGGATACCTTGCCGTTCTGCAACAAGAAGTCCCAAGAAGACGACATAAAAACCAATCAGTACAATCCCTTCCCAACGCTTGAATTCATATTGAGTACGCATCATACCTAGAGCAACCACTGTACCGATTATGGTAGCTGGAATGATGAGGTACATTGCCAACGGATATCCAGCTGCAGTCAAGGACAAAGGATGGATCATAGCAGCAAGTCCAACAGAGAGCAGAGGGTCGGTGATGTTTGATCCGATGAGTGCTCCAATGGCAACTCCCTCACTTCGTTTTGCAGCCATGAATGCAATGGTAAGTTCTGGAAGAGAAGTACCTAGCCCTGATACTGTTGTCCCTACCACTGCGTGAGGTACATTCAATTCATACGCCATTTCACTGGCGACTTCAACGAGATGATGTGCTGCAAAAAGAGCCAATAAAAGGCCTAGGATGACCATGACGATGTATGAAGCCGTCGTCCAGTTTGATGGGCGTTCTAACGCAGTCTCGTCCGACATCTCTTCCCGAAGAATTTCTTCCCTATTCGACAACAACCAGTAGATGTAAATTGCATACAAGAGAACCAAAATCAATCCTTCTACGCTGGTTAGAACTTTGCCAGTGAACAAAAAGAACGTAAGCAAAAGGATGGAGCCAAGCATGATGAGCCCGTCTCGCTTAAGCCATGAGGGACGGATTTTCACGCCGCGAAAGGTGACAACAAATCCCAAAATAAATGTTATTTGAACCAGGATTGAGCCGAAAATTCCACCCAATGCAAAGTCAGCAAATTGCGCATCTGCTCCTCTAAAACGAATATCTGCGGCAGAAGTTGTGGTGACAAGAATCTCAGGGAGCGAAGTGCCGATTGAAACAATTGTTAGGCCGATCACAACCTCTGGGAGTCCGGCACGATAAGCCAATCCTTTTGCTCCTTCAATGAAAAAATCTGCAGACTTGATGAGCAAGGCCATAGCCAAAACCAGGAGTCCAAGTGAGAGAGGTATACTCTCCCGATTTGCTTCTTCAATTCCAGCATGAATCGCCAAGAGGCCAAGGAACAATGCTCCGTTGATGAGAAGGGTGTTGTTGAGGACCAACTGTGGAATCCCCATTGCCCCCGGTTCATCCCCCATGGGGGTTCCCATGGCCATTCCCCTCTTGACCGTTGGCATGGATAAACCCATGAAAAGAGGTCAAAATGATTTCAACATGCCTCCAACTCGCAAGATTCGTGTCCCGCCTGTTTTTCTCTGAATTTCTCGGCACTGCATTGATGGTAGGCCTTGGTTGCGGGAGTGTTTATTTTGGAGCAAGTCACGAATGGATTTCGTTTACCTTCGCCGCAGCGGTAACGATCGCTATACTTCTATTCGCAAACACGAGCGGAGCTCATATCAATCCTGCTGTATCGATTGCATTTTGGAGACAAGGGGACATAAACCACCAACAACTTATCGTTTACATATGTGCTCAATTAACTGGAGCATTGTTAGCGGCAATCCTGCTGGGAGGAGCTGGTCCAACTGCCGTTGCACCCGAAATTACCCTCTTCCAAGCCTTTGCAGTTGAAGTGGTGATTACCATGATTTTGATGTTTAGTATTTTGTTCATACTTCGCATCGAACCATCGGTCCCCATACTCGCTTTATGGGTCGGGGCCACCGTTGGAATACTCGCATACTTCGCTGGTTCGGCAACCGGTGCGAGCATGAATCCTGCCCGTACTTTTGGTCCAAATGCAGTCTCTGGAATGTGGGCGAGTCTGCTCTTTTACAGCACTGCAACGATCCTAGGAGCTTGGATTGCTTGCGACCTCAATCGTTTAACAACCCGAAAGAATTGATTTGGTTAGGAGTGGACAGAAGTCCGGATCATTTCCACCACATACTCCTTGGAAGGAATCGTGTGATTTTCCAAAGGCGGTGAAAAGGGAACCGGGGTATCTAGAGCTCCGATGACACATGGAGCAGACTCAAGTTCGTAGAAACATTCTTCCAAAATACGAGATTGAATCGTATGGCCTAAGCCCCCCGACCACTGCCCTTCCTGAAGAATTACCAATCGATTTGTCCGTTGTACGGATTCAATACAGGTGGTGTGATCAAAGGGAAGGAGGGTTCGTAAGTCTACGATTTCAACTTCAATATTTTCTTCAGACAGAATCTCAGCGGCTTCTAAAGCAATGTGGACCATTGCCCCCCATGTGACAAGGGTTACGTCGCGTCCACCTCTCACAACCTTAGCCCGACCAATGGCTAAACCGTCCCCTGATTCGATCCGTTGTTTAACCGATTCAGTATCTACAATTTGATTAATATTCATTCCCCATCCGGTCATAC
>CAXAHZ010000221.1:0-2860 GCA_963968875.1 uncultured euryarchaeote | reverse complement strand
GACGGCTTAGTGCGAAAAGGAAGGTCTCCTAAGGACCGTAACTAGACACAATACGCCCATAGATACTTGAGTGCAGTTCGTGACAGGAAGAGTGAGCAACATGGACAGCCCACGCAGTTTTACTTCTCGTGGCTTAGCTCTATTACCCTTGCTGGTCATGGGTGCATGCCACTTCTCTCTTCCACCTTTGCAAAGTATGTTTGAACTGGAACCTCGGCTCATGTACGCGTGGTATGCTGTGTCCTTGATTCTCGGGTTCATTGTTTTTAGAAAGACGAGAGTTGTCAAGGATTTCGAATACAATCGGGTCAAAGCCATGAAGAAAATTAAGCATGTCTATGAGGCTGAAGAAAGGGGCGTGTGGAATACGGATGTTCAACTCGACTCTGCGATGGACAACGTCACGAAAGCAGGTTTAGTCCAACCGGTGTCCACTATCTCGAACGAAGCTCCTGAAATGCAGGTTCCTGAAAACAATGAAATCGAAGTGAGCATGCTCAACGAAGCTTCGCACATTGTCAAAGCGAATGCTCGCGTAACTGGAGGCGTTTCATTTGACGATGAAAGAGTTACTGGGACCATCGGTGCAGTTCGCAAACCAACCCCGATGGATCGTCTGTTTGACACGGTGTCGTCCCTGTTCGGAAGAGATGCTCGTGCGGAGCGTGAAGAAAAACGTCAGGCACGTCTTAGAGCGGCAGCAGCATCTGCTCCAGTTACTGCCCAACGGCCTGTTGCTCCACTACGAATTGAGGGGCCGCGAGACGATGTTGAGGTCAACATGACAAGCTACAGTGACTCTGGTGGGGTTCGTACTGTAATCTCATCATCGGGCGAGGAAATCGCTGACGGTGTGCCACCGCCCCCCAAAGTGCAAGCTGTGCCAACTGAATCGTATGAGTCAATGGCGATGCTTGGAACAACGGTTGTCCAACCTCAACCCACTTCTCCTCAAGGAAGCGTATGCAGAGGGTGCCAATTACCCGTTAGTGCCGGTGAGCGCTTTTGCCCGCATTGTGGCCTAGATATTTGATGGATACTCCGTGAGATTCAAAGGTGTCCGGTTCTCGTCGTGAAACGGGGCGGCACCATGGCAGACAAACGAGACTACTACGAAGTCTTGGGAGTTGAACGCTCAGCCAGCGAAAGTGACCTCAAGAATGCTTTCCGGCGCCTCGCCCGTAAATACCATCCCGACCGCAGTAAAGAAGAGGATGCTGAGGACCGTTTTAAGGAAATCCAAGAAGCGTATGCGGTCCTATCCGACCAACAAAAGCGAGGGCAATACGACCGATTTGGTCATGACAGTCCTCAAGGAAATCCATTTGGTGGATTTGGGGGAGGTGGATTCAACATCAATCTTGAAGATTTACTTGGAGGGGATTTCTTCTCTAGCATGTTTGGAGGTGGAGGGAGGGGTAGAACTCGGCAACGTAGAGGGAGTGACATTCTAATTCGCCACTCAATAGACCTCAAACATGTCCTTGAACAATCCGAGCAAGAACTCGTCCTGGATTTGCCAGATGCATGCCAATCATGTGCTGGAACTGGGGCACAAGACGGGGAAATGAAGACCTGTCAACGATGCGGAGGCCAGGGTCAAGTACGAGTCCGTCAACAAGTTGGCCCTTTCATACAACAATCGGTTCAACCGTGTGATGAGTGCTCTGGCAGGGGTAGCATTAGTGAAAACCCATGCCGTGACTGCTCTGGAAGTGGACAGGAAATGAAGAGTAGGACTCTAAGATTCAACGTACCGCTCGGGGCGGAAGACGGTACACGACTTCGTATGCGCGGAAGCGGTGAACCTGCTCCTCACGGTCAAGGAGAGTCCGGTGATTTGTTTATCGAATTAGACATTGAAGAACATCCTTGGTTTGAGCGCAGTGGCTCAGACCTCATCATGTCATTGCCACTTGGTTATTCTGATATGGTTGCAGGTGCTACAATCTCATTGGATCATCTTGATGATAAATCACTGGACATTAAAATTCCAGCATTGTCAAATTCTGGAGAAACGATCACCATAAAGAAACGAGGGTTACCAAGGCAAAGGGGAAGTGGCCGGGGAGATGTTATCGTTCTTCTCAAGTTACACATGCCAAAGAAAATTTCCAAGGCGACAAGAAAAGCATTGAATGCTCTCAAGGAAAACCTTTCACCCGCTGATGCTAAGCAGAGCATTCTCGATGATGCGGTGGATCGAAGGGCAGGGTCCTGATTCACTCTTCCTCTTGAAGTACCATTGTGTGAGGTATCCTTGCTGCAAACGGGACGGTGTTCATTCTACCGTTGAGTTCGATATCAACCGATGGTGCATTACCTTCCAATTCTACGAGGAGGAACATCCTGTTGCCTTGCTTTAGGGTGTCAAGGAAGACCTCTTCACCCTGGAATAAGAATCTAGGTTCTACGCGACGAACGGTGTATGCTTGGCCATCCTGACCATCAAAGCGAACAGCAGCTAGGTCCCATTCGCCTTCAATAACATGTACTCCGAGGACCAAGGGCCATGCATCTTCTGTCTTGGCCATCCTCCGATCAACCCTCCAGACGGCTAAGTCCAAACTTTGCGTTCTGTGGGTAAGCGCAGGCTGCCCCCATGTCTCCACCCCATCTTCCCAAGAGAGTTGGGCAACGGCATGCAGTGCACGAACCAAATCTTTCTGAGATGATTTTATGTTTACTTCTCCAGAATCTAAACGTCGTCGGTACCAATCCAGACGTTCTTTTTTCGAGAAGATCTCATTCGCGTAAACCTTACTTCGTTGCAAATGTACTGCTAAGTAAAGAACGGGTATAAGAAACGAAGTTCCCAATACCCAACGAGCTACACCGCCCCAATACACTGCATCTTCAC
>CAXAHZ010000220.1:0-2864 GCA_963968875.1 uncultured euryarchaeote | reverse complement strand
CTGCTGTGAGTAATGGTGATTTTCTCATTGAACATGTGAGATACACTGCAGTATTTTTCATGACTTTTTGCAACGATTCTGTCCACGAGTTTGTGCGGAACATCTCCACGAACATGGTACTCAAGATGGATTGAAGTAAATACACGAGGCGTGCCGGAAGCTCGTTCAGCGTCCATCTCTACCCAAACTTTGTCAAAATTTCTCTCTTTGAGACCAAGTACAACGTCCGCCATTGAGCACAAACCAATCATTTGCAGCGTTACTTGCATTGGTGTAGGTCCATCATCCCAATCAAAATCAAGTCGGTCACCGGAGTCATTGAGGCCAAATGCTTGCGAACCTTCCAACCATTCTACTCTTCCGTGCATGCAGATGCTAAGGGCGGTTGATTCTTGAAGGAGATGTATGTGGGTTCTGCTGAGAGACATGTCAGGAACACCAGTATCCATGGAAAACGGTCAACTTAGCGTACCAAACGACCCCGTTATACACTACATCGAAGGTGATGGAATCGGTGTTGATATTACGCCCGTAATGATGAGTGTCGTTGATGCTGCGGTTCACAAAGCATACAACGGTGAGAAGGAAATCGTTTGGAAGGAAGTTCTTGCAGGAGAAAAAGCGTTCAACGCAACCGGTGAATGGTTACCTCAAGCAACGCTTGACGCCATGGAAAATGGGCTGGTCTCGATCAAAGGCCCTCTAACAACTCCAGTCGGCGGAGGTATTCGTTCACTCAATGTCGCTTTGCGACAAAAACTGGACCTCTACGCTTGTGTTCGCCCTGTACGGTGGTACGATGGAACACCTTCTCCAGTCAGAGCACCAGGGGACGTTGACATGATTATTTTCCGTGAAAACAGCGAGGATGTTTACGCTGGAATTGAATGGGAAGCAGGCAGCGATGACGTCAAGAAAGTCATTGATTTCTTGCAAAATGAAATGGGAGTTGACAAGATTCGTTTCCCAGAAACATCAGGGATTGGAATCAAACCCGTATCACAAGAGGGGACTGCTCGCATCGTTCGTGCTGCGATTCAATATGCTATTGAAAACGATAAGCCAAGCGTTACTCTCGTTCACAAAGGAAACATCATGAAGTTCACTGAAGGCGGCTTTAGAGACTGGGGCTACGCTATTGCAAAGGACGAATTCGGAGCAACTGAACTCGATGGAGGTCCATGGTGCACCCTTGAAAATCCGATGACTGGCAATACCATTCTCATCAAAGATGTCATCGCAGATGCTATGCTCCAACAAATCATCACTCGCCCTGCAGAATACAGTGTTTTGACAACCATGAATCTCAACGGCGATTACATCTCTGACGCCCTTGCCGCCCAAGTTGGAGGCATCGGTATTGCTCCAGGAGCCAACATCAACTACGATTCAGGCATCTCAATCTTTGAAGCAACTCACGGAACCGCTCCAAAGTACGCTGGACAAAACAAGGTCAACCCAGGCTCCCTCATCCTCTCTGCTGAAATGATGCTTCGCCATATGGGCTGGAAGGATGCTGCCGACCTCATCGTTAAAGGAATGGAAGGAGCCATTTCAAACAAAACCGTAACGTATGATTTTGAGCGCTTGATGGACGATGCAACGTTGCTATCATGCAGTGCTTTCGGCGAAGAAATGATTACTCACATGTGATGAGTGAGCATAAAAATGTACGATTTAACACCGTTCAAACGAACGAACTTCTTACTTTGAAGTGAGTTTAAGCCAAGGCTTCAATGTTCGATGGTTCTTTGCGACACTGAATCCAAATTTCTCTTCAATAGCACGGTCCAGTAATGTGAAATCTCCGTCCATGGTGGCCACCAAAACTGAGCCAATTTCCGGGAGAGGCTGGCTTGCGAGGTGTGTTGCGAGACGATAAATGTCCAAGTCTGTCGCCTCTGGATAAATATGACGCCCATCCATGGTTGTGCGATAGGTGGGGCCTCGGGCTTGTTTCAGCTCGGTAAGGTCAGCAAATACATCCGTGTGCTTTTGCAAGAAATTGGTTAAGTCCTCAGAACTCTCTGGCAATGAATTCAACATCTCCGATGTAGGAGTCCACGTATTGTATTCTGCAAGAACATCATCGACGAGACCGAGTAGAACCTTTTCATTAAGTGCTTTGTTGAGGGTCTCAGAAGCGATCATTGCGCTACTAAAACGATAACTAATTCGGTTACCTTTCGCGAATTGTTTCAGTTCGCCGCGGACATCATCAGGAATCATCAGATGGAGTTGCTTTGAGGAGGCGTGATGTCGTAAAACATCGTGGAAACGATTGCTTCCGATGATGTTCACGTTTGCCCCAAAGACCAGGTTCATGTGCTCGTAAACCTTCTGAACCAATGCGTCAACCAAAATATTCGTGTCAAGAATGACTAGCGGAGCAAGTTTTAGATTGTGTAAAAAGCGTCGCTTGGAAGTTGGTATACTTTCCTTGTATTGGGAGAACAAAGTCTGTTCTACTCCAGCGAGCCGTTTTCGGTCCGTGATGGTGAACTTGGAAGAGTTTTGAGCGCGTTCAAGGTACATGAGCCCTTCAAATGCCCCATCTTCGGCGGCTGATTTTGCAATGTCATAAACTTCGTTCATTGAAGGTGAGCTCGTCGTCATGGCTTGGCGGAATTGATTCTCATGCTGGTTACGTGACCGACGATTGTCCTTGCTAATACGCGTAGATGCTGCCGTAACTCTTCCAAGGAAAGGATCTGCGGGGAGGATGTGCGCTTTCTGATAGGGGTAATTTCGAAGCAGGTCCAATTCTTCTTCAAGATAGATGGTCCTTGATTTTTCAATGATGTTGCCTTCAACATCTTCTTCTTCATAGGTCTGCTTTCGTTGAACAAAACGACGAATGAGCC
>CAXAHZ010000219.1:0-2875 GCA_963968875.1 uncultured euryarchaeote | reverse complement strand
ACGCGCTTCACCCAAGACTCTCAAACCGCTTCTTGGCGCGTAAGATGCAACATGTACCAGTGCGATTAGTCCTGCAAAAAGCATCACGAGAGAAGGCGGGTTAAGGTCGATCCATTCAGCCGGATTAAGCAGTATGGCCAGGGCTATGAATGGAATACAGACAATAAGTTGTAATCGATAGATTCGCCAAATTGCCTCCGGAACAAGTTCAGGAGCCCGTCCTCCATCCCGGGCAAGCAGTGTTGGAAGGCCCAAATCAACAATGAGGAAAAACGATGCAAAGAGGTCAATGGCCAGAACCATCCAGCCGTAATGTTCGGCCAATAAAGCATGAGTAAGTACAATTTGTCCAATAAAAGCGAGCGCAACGGCAAACAAATCCGCCCCAACAAGCCATCCTGCGTCCCTACCGCTTGATGGGCGGCGGAGGGATGCGGAAGCGCCCATGGTGTCTGCTGGTGCCCATCGCTTTCAAGACCTGCGCAGTATATTTTGTCCGAGCGTCAATCCTCAACCCTCCATTCCCAAATTGTAACCGCACCTTTAGGTCCGTCCGTACGACCAACCTGGTGAATAAATTGTGATTTGCGCAGTGCGCGCTGAAGGACATGCGCTCTGACAGCCCGCCCTTCATGTTCCAAAGCCTCAATGATTTGCGAGGTAGATGCAGGGCCGTTTTTCCTAACCCAACCGACAATCCAATCGGCCTGTTCGCGATTGGCCTTGCGCTCATCGCTCCAACGTGAAGGTCGGGACATGGACGAAATTCGTACGCTGCAGTGATGAATCTTTGTCAAGCAGCAAACCCAATTTTGCTAGCGATCATCAGGAGGAGCGGCCTTCGTCGTACATTTGACGAAGACTTCCGTCTTGTAGCATCTCAAGGGCGATGTCTGATCCACCGATCAGTTCTCCATGGACGTAGATTTGAGGCATGGTCGGGAAGTCGGACCAGGCACAGATGGATGGAATAGCCATACGGTCGCTAAGTACGTTGATGGAAGCGAAATCTTCGCCAAGTTGCTGCAATACTTGCGCAGCACGATTTGAAAAGCCACATTGTGGTTCACTGGGGTTTCCTTTCATGAACAATACGAGAGAGTGTTCGTCGACGAGGTTTTGCAATTCTTCAGGTGTCCAATTCATGTTTCTCATTCCTTATTTTTTTGGAGGCGGCGTATGTGTATGCCTTGGCCTCCACCGTGGGGGTCAAACGCGGTATCCCCTGCAGTTTCTGCTTGGGCTGGCGTCATGCACTTGAGGTCAAGTGCGTGAATTGGGTGCGGGATGTGCTGTTTCATCACGGCGAGAACTTGCTTCTGCCGTTGGAGTGGGCGCATTCCGTCAAAGGATGTAGAAATGATTCGAACATGGAAATGGTCGCCTGAGCGGTGCAAGTCAATGACTTCAACGATAGCGTCTGGCACTGCTTTGAGCACCTCTTCTTCTATCCAAGCAGCCTCAACCATTTGTACGCCTCGTCCACTCGTTGGGCCACTCCATTTTTGAACCTGCGCATGCGCATCAACTTTCACTCAGCCGAATGGTTGGCCCTGAGAGTTGGTTTGTCTTTCAAAGTGGACGGCCAACCGCGTAGCATTCCCAGCCTTGTTCACCAATGACCTCAAGGTCGAGGACACGGCGTCCATCGTACAACATTGGTGTTGCCATATTTGCCCTCAAAGCCGCCCAATCAAGGTCAACACAGGCTTTGTGCGCCGTGACAAGAACAACGAGATTGAAGCCCTTTGCTTGGGCAATATCCGTAACGAACTCCACTGAATCGGGGAGGGTTTCTTCGCTAAGATGCGGGTCAAACACGCCAACCTGAATGCCCCGGTTTTGGAGTGCTTCAGCTAATGGCTCAGCAGGGGTTTCTCGGGGATCTCCAACCTCTGCTTTGTACGACCATCCAAGGAAGAGCACTTTTGTATTCTCTGCGGAAAGCCCTGCTTTCCACAAAATATCAATGAGAACTTGAGCAACGTGGTTTGGCATTGAGCGATTTACGGCTCGCGCCGCAGTGATGAGGCCTGCCGGCACCCCAATGTCAGCAGCTCGTTGAATCATGTAATACGGATCAACGGGGATGCAGTGGCCTCCAACTCCAACTCCAGGAGTGTAACGGTGGAAGTTCCACTTTGTTGCTGCTGCAGAGAGTACATCCTCAACATCGACCCCTAATGCGGGAAAAATACGAGCGAGTTCGTTCACTAAGGCGATGTTGATGTCTCTTTGGACGTTTTCAATGACCTTTGCAGCCTCAGCGACCTCGAGTTTCCCGACATAACGAACGTCCTCGGACGTTAAACGACTGTAGAGTTCAACCAGGGCTTGGCCAACGTCTGGATTTGTGCATCCGATAACACGAGCGACGGAACGAACACCGTGGGCGGCATCGCCTGGATTGAAACGTTCAGGACAATATGCGATTTCAAGATCCTCGCCAATAATAAGGCCCAATTCCTCAATGATGGGCATCCAAGTTAGCGAAGTTACGCCGGGGTACACCGTGGATTCAAGCACTACGATGGTGTTGGATCCTTTTGGAATCGACTCAAAAACAGCGCGCCCAGCAGCTTCTACATACGATAGGTCAGGTTTGAGGTCGTGAGTAATTGGAGTAGGAACCGTAACCAAAACAACGTCGCAATGAGGTACTGCTTCTGATGTTGAAGTGGTAATGTTCCATCGTTCTGTTCCAGGCGCTGGCACAATATCATCTACATCGGGGTCGCCGGTTGGGTTTTTCCCAGCCATCACCATGTCAACGGTGCGCTGAGAAACATCAACGCCCCAAACTTCGAAGCCTGCATCATGGAATCCAATTGCGGTAGGCAACCCAACGTACCCCAGACCAATAATCCCAACTTTG
>CAXAHZ010000218.1:0-2892 GCA_963968875.1 uncultured euryarchaeote | reverse complement strand
GTAAAAACGGCTTGGACACCAACAGATACGCTCCTACACGGACTGGAAGCTGCTACTGAAACTGCATGCGGATTACTACGAGTGGACCAAGTGATATCTGCTCGTGGAGACTGATTTTACCACCCAAATTCGTTGGGCGCTATGTTCAAGAGCATTGGACGGGGCCAATACGATAACGGGCACCCACCATGAACGGTACAGAATCGACCCGCCCCCGAGCCTTACTCAGCGTTTGGGACAAAACTGGAATCGTTGAATTTGCAACAGGCTTAGCCCAATTGGGATTTGAATTGGTCAGTACAGGCGGGACCGCTCGTTTACTCAGGGAATCCGGCCTTGACGTACGCCTTGTCTCGGAGCTAACGGACCATCCAGAAATCTTTGATGGAAGAGTAAAATCCCTGCACCCAGCCATTCATGGCCCTCTTCTCGCCCGACTGCATCAAGACGATGACCGTACTGAACTTAACCGTCTTGGATATGCGCCAATTCGTGTTGTAGCGTGCAACCTTTATCCTTTCTCAACCGCAGCTGCTCAAGAGCCTCCGATGGGCACTGAGCCGCTTTTGGAAATGATCGACATCGGCGGTCCAACGATGGTTCGTGCTTCGGCCAAGAATCACCAACACGTTCTCATCGTGACGAACCCCAGCCGATATGAATCCCTTCTCGACACTATCAGAGATGCTGGAGACGTTACAGAGGTACCTTCGGACACCCGCCGAAAACTTGCTCTTGAGGCGTTCCAACATACTGCTGCATACGATGCAGCCATCGCCAATGAACTCCACCACCGATTTGCGGGAAGCCCGACAGAGGTTTCTGATGTTCAAGAACAGAGCGCCCGTCTACCGGCGACGATGCTTTCTTCGACCCACCTCATGCACGGGCTTCGATACGGGGAGAATGCTCATCAAGCAGCCGCTCTTTACGTTGACCCGCTCCATGAAGGAGACCACTCCACCTTGGTTACGGCCCTCGTTGAAGGGGGCAAGGCGATGTCATACAACAACTATTCTGATGCCGACGCAACGTTGCGCCTGTGCCGTTCGCTTTCAACCGACGAATGGCCAAATACCCCTCACGCTTGTGTTATTGTAAAACACAACAATCCATGCGGTGCAGCATTAGGTGC
Organism: uncultured euryarchaeote; assembly: GCA_963968875.1. Classification (GTDB taxonomy): domain Archaea; phylum Thermoplasmatota; class Poseidoniia; order Poseidoniales; family Poseidoniaceae; genus Poseidonia. The sequence goes on along the minus strand of CAXAHZ010000218.1, from coordinate 1,757 downwards.
AACTCAGAAAGAGGCATTTGACATGGCATTGGCTAGCGATCCAGAATCTGCTTTTGGCTCAATCATTTGCTTCAATGAACCGGTCCAACTTGATACAGCACAATCCATTGGTAACCTCTTCGTTGAAGTATTGATGGCTCCTGCTTTTTCATCTGAGGCAAAAGTTCTCTTGATGGAAAAGAAGAACAGACGCCTGCTAACGATTCAATCACCTGGTGATCGTCTCGCTCCCCTGGAACGAATTCTCGTTCGTAAACCCGTAGAAGGTGGGATGCTTGTTCAAACTGAAGAACCTCCAATTATCGATTGGACGTTGGCGAAGACGGTTACGCATAAGGAGCCCAGCCAGGAGCAAATTAACAGCATGAATTTCGCAGTACGTGTTTGTGAGCAAGTCAAATCCAATGCAATTGTAATGGTCCAAGGCACCGCAACGGTAGGTATCGGCCCGGGCCAAACCAGTCGTGTTGAGGCGGTCCGAATTGCTGCCCGTCGTGCGGGAGATAAGGCGAAAGGATGCGTCCTTGCATCTGACGCGTTTTTCCCTTTCAAAGACGGATTAGAGCAGGCAGCGGAAGCAGGAGCAGCGGTTGTCGTCCAACCGGGTGGCTCAATCCGCGATCAAGAGGTCATCGACGAGGCAAATCGTAGAAACATCGCCATGATGTTTACCGGACACCGTCTGTTCCGTCACTGACCGGCGTCTTCTTCTGATTTTGTGAAAGCTAGGCAGTGGTGGGTACGCGCCATCCAACCCACCAAACCCCGAGTACTGCAACAACAAAAATGGTGGTTTGACCAAAACCAGGGTCTCCCGCCTTGGTTACCAACCAAATCGATGATGCCGAGATGAGTCCAATAAGTCCACATATGGCTATTTTTGAATGAAACGGGAGCGCTTTTCCAGACCGATAGTAACCAAGCAATGATGCGCCAAAGAACCGATTTACTAAGAGTAAGTGGAACAGTTTCTGCGAAGATCGACCGTAACAATAAGCAGCAGCAACGAGCCACGAAGTTGTTGGCAACCCGGGAAGAAAAATACCGATTCCGGCAAGTCCTACAAAGATACTTCCAACAGCGATCCAAATACTGCGAACAAAAGCATTTGAACTGGGTTTGTGTTCTGCTAGGACCAACGATATGACTTCTTCGTCATTCAGTAAAGCATAATCCTCTGCGATTCTACGGGATATTTCCGCTCTTGAGGGTGAATTGATATCATTTTCAGTCATCATAACCCCCAACACCTGCGTGGTGATGAGCATTCAAAAACCCCTCCGGTACCAGCGAAGTAATCAAATGAAAGCGAGGGTTGGAGAAAACATGAGAGCGACGCCCGTAGGCGGAAGAGTGGCAACCTCGGCCACCCCCCTCCGATGTGCAGTTTTAATTTCTGGAGGCGGGTCCGGAATGAAGGCATTGGTTGCTTCTCAACAGAAGCACAACCCCGCACATACAACAAGCGTTGTGATCTCCAACCGGCCAGAGGCAGGAGGAATTGAGTTAGCAGAGGCTCTTGGCATCAATGTTGAAATCGTACCGGTACCGACTGAGGTTGGAGCCAGTCAGCGTACGATGCATGAAGATGCTATTATGGCCGTTCTTGAACAGCATAACATAGAGTTTGTCGTTCTCTCCGGTTACATGAGGCTCCTCTCACCTCACATACTTTCAGTATGGGCTGGGCGAATCGTGAACATCCACCCGTCCTATTTGCCTCATTTCCCAGGAGCGCATGCCCATAGGGATGTACT
>CAXAHZ010000217.1:0-2899 GCA_963968875.1 uncultured euryarchaeote | reverse complement strand
CCGTCCGTAGCCATCGCCAAAAGATTGTCTCCGAACTCAATGAGTCCTCCAAATCCTCCTGGCAGGTCAACCGGGGCACCCGGTGAGCCCGGTTTGCGAACGCTCTTACTTAACGCCCCAATCAGAGAAGCAACTGCTGACCCTTCAAGGTCAATGTCTACCCCGGCACTGGCATAGTCCATGGGCTCGTCCATGTTTGTACCACAGGTTCTCGGCTCAAGAAGAAACCGCTTCCAATTCTTGACGGATTATTGCAATGAATCTGAAAGAAGAGGCAAAGAAACATCCAATCTATGATCAATCCCACTGTGCGTCCCAACAAATTCTTCGTAGATATGTGGAACCGATAAGGCTACCAATCGGCTGGCAAGGCGTCGAGTTCCATAGTGGATGTGATACTGATCTTGGCCCCCGCAATCAATGAAGCATAGAGCCATATTTGACAAGGCTTGATGATGGCGTTCAACCATCTCAAGAGGGTCATGATTCATCCATTGTTTCCAAGCATCTTTGTCCAAAACACACGTGTGAATATCAACCGGTAATTTGACTCCTAATTTCAGAGAAGCATCTGTCGGGCGTGGGTCGTATGAGGCGGCAAGGGCGCACATCATCATCGTATGGAAATCAGAAGAACGCATTGAGGGAGCGTTTGCGAGACGCTCTAGATACGCTTCTGCAGAGCCATCTGGGGCGATGTGAGTGATTGTTTCCCCCCAGGTTCCACCGTACATCAATTCAAATCCAACATCTCCGGAATGGGATGCGATGGCAGACCAAACATCAGGACGAAGCATACCGTTCACGATAGCACCGTACCCGCCAGACGATTTTCCAACCAATCCAAAACGATTGTTGGTTGCGTACCTTTTTGAGACCTCGGGACGGAGTGCCTCAGCGAGCCATGTGGACCAATTTCCAAGTACCGGAGAATCCACAAACTGATTTCCTCCAAGTGAAGTGAACGTATCGGGCATGACCAAGATAACAGGCTTCATTTTACCTTGGGAAACCAATCTCTCATGGCGTTGGGGAAGAGTTTCTCCAAAAGCCTTCCAGCCTGCCCTTTGTGGGCCGCTTGATGTGAACGGAGCGAGATAGATGACGACGGGCAGTTTGCCATCGCCTTCTAGAATTTCTAAACCCTCGGGTGCAATGTGGACAAGGACTTCTCGCTCCACTGGGTCTCCGAGACGATTTTCGAGCAATTTAGACTCAAAAGACCATCGTTCAATACGGCCACGAACAGGGGTGAATTGGTGGGCTGGCATGGTAGCGGGTAGACGTCGTGATTCATCTGTTCTGCGGTGCTGGAGTCTTTCCAATGGTCACCGTTTTAAGCCAGGAAAAGCAGCCAGCAACGCCACATAACTCCAGTGGAAACGAAGGGGTAGTGTTCCATTTGGGAATTCATTATAGAGTGTAGGCAACCGAGTAAAGTATCTACGGGCGGGAAAGATATGGTCTCAATTCAAGAATTTGATTTACCTGCCCGTTGGACTTCCTTGATTCAGGACAACTTCGCCGAAGCGGTGCATAATCTTGCACACATGTGGCCCGATGAGCAATCACTGGCCGTATCTTACCGCATCATCGAAGGTTACGACCACGAGTTTGCCCAAGATTTACTGGCTAATCCAGAGCATCATTTCTTGGCAGCCAACAGTGCCTTGAGGCAATTTCTCCTCGATGCAGGCCACGGCAACATCCTCCCCTTTGTCAGAATTGAGCACTTGCCAAGCGATCAAACCCGGACCGTTTCACAACTCCGTGCCGATGATATCGGACAAATGGTTGCTCTTGATGCGGTTACGACCAAAATTTCTGGTGTTCGCCCCCGATTGTATTGTGCTGTTTTCGAGTGCGTTGCATGCGGACATAGCATGGAGATTAATCAGCCGAATGAACAAGAACTTATCGAGCCTTTGGAATGTTCCCAAATTGACGGGGGATGCGGCCGGCCAAAGCGCCAGACTCGGTTCCAGTTACAACAACAAGCCTCTCATCTCATCAACTCACAATTCATTGAGTTGCAAGAACTTCCCGAACAAATGAAAGGCGGAATCCAACCCGAGCGCATCATCTGTATTGGCGAGCAGGATTTGGCTGGAAAATTAAATCCGGGAGACCGAGTCAAAGCCAACGGAGTTCTCTTTATTCGTTCTCAACGCAAAGGTGGCAAAGACACGCCAGTGTTCGATATTTTCTTACGAGTCCACTCCCTTGAACGGCAAAATATTCCGCTGGAAGAAATCATCATATCCGAGGAAGAAGAGCTTGAGATACGCAGGATAGCGCGCCAACCTGATGTGAAGGAATTGTTAACGCGCAGCATTGCCCCATCGATTTTTGGCATGGAGTACATCAAACGTTCACTCATGTTACAACTGTTCGGGGGCGTTGCTCAACTGAACCCAGATGGAACCCGAAATCGGGGAGACATCCATATCTTGCTCATGGGAGACCCTGGTGTTGCTAAATCACAACTTCTGAACTACATGGCGTCGATTTCACCCCGAGGACGATTTACGTCCGGCCAATCCGCATCGGCTGCTGGTTTGACGGCAGCCGCCGTCCAAGATGCCACTGCGGACGGACGTTGGACCTTGGAAGCAGGAGCGCTCGTCCTTGCTGACCTAGGTCTTGCAGCAATTGACGAATTTGATAAGATGAACACTGCTGACCGTTCCAGCATGCACGAAGCGATGGAACAGCAGCGAATTTCTATCTCAAAAGCAGGAATTAATGCAAGCTTGAGGACCCGTTGTGCCATACTCGCCGCTGCGAATCCAAAGGCAGGCCGTTTTGAACCGGTAAGTGATCTCCCATTCACTGCGCAAATTGACCTTGCTCCACCGTTGGTTTCTCGTTTTGACATTATTTGGTTGATTACCGATAC
>CAXAHZ010000216.1:0-2930 GCA_963968875.1 uncultured euryarchaeote | reverse complement strand
CAAACGAAGTCCCTGGGACCCATCCAAGTTCCTTTTCCGCAAGAGCTGGGTCACCGATCAACAAATCTACTTCCGCTGGACGGAAGAACTTGGGATTTGTACGTACGCGGACGTTGCCATCTTGGTCGGTAGCGATGGTATCAACGCCGTCACCCGACCACGTAAGGGTCATCCCGACATGGGAAAAGGCGAGTGTAATCATATCACGAACGCTGTGTGTACGACCCGTGGCAACGACATAATCTCCGGGTTGTTCCTGCTGCAACATGCGCCATTGCATCTCAACATAATCTCCAGCAAAGCCCCAATCTCGCTTTGCGTCAACGTTGCCAATCCAAAGGCATTCATCAAATCCTTGAGCAATCCTTGCAGCGGTCATGGTCACCTTTCGAGTCACAAATTCAAGGCCACGGCGTGGGCTTTCGTGATTGAAAAGAATCCCAGTGCATGCAAACATGTCGTAGGATTCACGGTAGTTGCGAGTAATCTCAAAGGCGAATACCTTGGCACAACCGTACGGTGAGCGTGGATGAAAGGCCGTCATTTCAGTTTGAGGAACATCCCGCACCTTTCCGTATTGTTCGGATGAACCTGCTTGATAGAATCGGCAGTTTGGAGCATGCTTACGAATGGCTTCAAGGCAGCGCAGGGCTCCTAAACCAGTGATATCAGCAGTCATCATGGGTGAGCGCCAAGATTCGGGGACAAATGACATGGCTCCAAGATTGTAGAATTCATCTGGTTGAGTCTGTGCAACTGCGTTATCAATTGAATTTTGGTCGGCGAGGTCGCCGTTGAGCAGATGAAATGCTTCGTTTTCCATCAAGTGATTGATGAGGCTACGTCCTGAGGTTGGTTGCGACACACGACGAACCAAACCGTATACGACATATCCCTTTTCGAGGAGTAATTCGGCAAGATAAGAACCGTCTTGACCGGTTACACCAGTAATCATGGCCGTCTTTCCGCTCATATGCTTCCGTGAGCGCCTCCCTTTTTCAATCGTCGCGTCATTGTATCGGAAGAAACAACTGCAAACGACTCCAAATATGGGTGGATTTGAAAGGGGAGAAGGAGGACAGTAAATCCATGTCTCAACTCGAGGAGGAGCATGCCGCGCCCCTGCGGGTTCTCATCGTTCGGGGTTCATTTGCAAGTCTAGGAGGGGCTGAGCGGGAATTGCTTCAGTTAATACGGGCAACATCTACGAAATGGAAGGTCGGCTTGGCAACTCTAGAAATGACGAAGGAGGCTGAGGCGTTACTCGGTGGGGCTTCAATTCAAATGCATCAACCAAAAACATCGCATATCTGGTCGTCTGGGGCGCTGGCTGAAATTTTAGCACGCTCAAGTCGTGATGCTCAAAAAGCGTGGATTGACATTGAGATCCCATGGTCCGATTATGATGCAGTTCACCTCTCGGTTTGCAAAGGAACGCTGGAGTTATTGTCCCTGATCCCATCGCATCTACCCGTGCACTATCATTGCTTAGAACCCCCAAGATGGTTGTACGAAGACGTCCTTCATCGGAGGCTGGATGGAAAACCCAAACGCCCTCTTTGGCTGACAAAACTTCTGTTTACACGCCAACGAAAAAGAGATCGAGCATTCGTACGTCAGTTGGTCCAACGCCCAAAAGCCTCAATATCCGGTAATTCGATGTGGATACAACGAAGAATCAAAGCGGTATACGGATTACCTTCCGACCCGACAAAGGAAAATGGAGAACCGCCTATGCGTGATGAAAGAGGACTACCCCTTGAAGCAACACATCTTATGCATGTCATTGACCTGGAAGATTGGCCGCTCGAAAGAAGCTCAAAAGAAGACGAAGAAATAGCTGAAATCAAATCAATTGAAGGACCCTATGTTGTAACCATAGGACGGATTTCTCACGTGAAAGGTACATGGGAAACATTGCGTTCGCTTGCTGGAACGGGTCTTTGCTTGGTTCAAGTTGGAGGTGGCGACATACCCGACCGAAATGCATTGATGGTGGAAGGCGAACGTATCGGGGTTGAGGTGCGCTGTATGCCTCGTCTGTCCCAACCAGCTTTATGTAGCCTCATACGCAATGCAAAGGCGATGGTGAGTCATGCACACGCAGAACCCTTTGGATTAACTCCCATTGAAGCCATGGCCGTCGGAACACCGGCATTGATGGTAGATGAAGGTGGATTTCAGTGCACCATGAGTTCTGTGGATTCCGGAAAGTTACTCCGAAGAGATGACTCCCAATCTTGGAAGGAGGCTTACCAAGCCCTTGACGATGAAGCAGTGCGCACTCAATGGGCAAACGCTGGAAGAAGTTATGTCGAAGAACACTTCACGCTCCCGGTGCAAATCGCTGCGTTAGAACGAATGCTAACGCAGGAGTGAGTTCTTCATATATTGTAAAGCAATTCATTTTGTATGGACAGCAAAAGCCCAGCAAAAAAACTGCTTGTTGTAGGTGCAGGAGGCATCGGAGCAAGCCTGCTTGAAAATCTAATTCCTGCCATCAAGAGGATCTCAATGTCCTGCTCTGTCACTGTAATGGATGCAGATATCGTTGAACCAACCAACCTCGGCCATCAAAGATATACTTTGGAAGATGTTGGTCTCAAAAAGGTCACACAACTTGCTCACCGACTCAACACTGAGGAAACACCCGTCCTTGGCCTTCCTGAAAATCTACGCCGTTCAGAACAACTTCAAAGCTATGATTTAGTCATCGTTTGCGTTGATAGACCTGAACCTCGTCGACTCGTTCATGACCTCCAAATCCCATGGATTGACTTACGATGCTCAGGGGATGGCTGGGTTGCACTGACATCAAAAAGCCCCGAAATCCTCATTCGTGAAATGACTCCAGACCATGAGCCAAAAAGCTGTCAAGTTGATGGTGCGTTGGAATCCGGCAACCTTGAGTTTGGATTTGCTGTAGCCGC
>CAXAHZ010000215.1:0-2960 GCA_963968875.1 uncultured euryarchaeote | reverse complement strand
CACTCAGCCTCTTGGCCTGTTCTTCACCTATTTTGGGATTAATTTTCATTGCCGGGAATGATGGTTCTTGATCCATTTCTCCATGATTAACACCGACAATAAGCCGCTGCTTTGATTCAACTTCATTCATATGATGGTAGGCAGAATGATGAATTTCCTGTTGCTGCCAACCTTGTTCAATTGCAGCCATTGCACCACCTTTAGATTCGATAACATCTATGAGTTCCTTGGCCCGCGTGTACAGTTCATCCGTTAGGGACTCGACGTACCATGAGCCACCTAATGGATCTACGACATCTGCCACTCCAGATTCCTCAGCAATAATTTGTTGCGTCCGTAGTGCAACGGTTGCAGACTCTTCGGTTGGAAGGCCTAAGGCTTCATCGTAAGAATTGGTGTGGAGGCTTTGTGTTCCACCCAATACAGCAGCCAATGCCTGAATGGTCACTCTGGCTACATTGTTGAGTGGTTGTTGGGCTGTTAAACTGACACCGGCTACTTGGGTGTGAAACCGCAGCATAGAGGATTTGGGGTGTTGTGGGGAATAACGCGATTGCATTAAATCATACCATAATTTTCGTGCAGCCCTAAATTTAGCGGCCTCTTCAAAGAAATCATTATGACAATTGAAAAAGAACGACAGTCTTGGCGCAAAATCATCGATCAACAGACCGGCTCCGATGGCAGCATCAACATATGCTAGGGCGTTTGCAATGGTAAAACCCAATTCCTGAACTGCGGTTGAACCGGCCTCCCTAATGTGGTATCCTGAAATTGAAATCGTATTCCATTTTGGGATTGATGTTGCACAATATTCAAAGATATCAGTAATCAATCTCATGCTGGGCTCAGGAGGGAAAACATAGGTACCCCGGGCAATATATTCTTTCAATATGTCATTTTGAATGGTTCCTCGCAAATCTTCCATTTTTGCTCCTTGTTCTTGTCCAGCAACAACGTACATTGCAAGAAGAACCATAGCTGGTGCATTAATTGTCATAGATGTACTGACCTTGTCCAAAGGTATACCGTCAAACAGAACGATCATATCTTCAACTGATGAGATGGATACACCCACTTTGCCGACCTCTCCATATGACAAATCATCATCTGCGTCCAAACCAAGCTGGGTGGGAAGGTCAAAGGCGACAGAGAGGCCCATTTGACCGCGTTTGAGTAGCAATTTGAATCGCTCATTGGTTTCAGCAGCACTTGAGAAACCTGCATATTGCCTCATCGTCCAAAGCCGGGACCTGTACATTGTGCTATGGATACCTCTCGTGTACGGCGGTGTGCCTGCGTCAGGTAGGGTGAATCGGTCAATTGAGGTCCCGGTAAGTGGTAAATCAATTCCACTAAGCGTTTTCCATGTGTCTTTACGCATGGGGGCCATGTTCCTCTCATGAGAGGGTGCTTCATCAAGACTCGCCTTAGTTTCAGTGGTCGAGGCCACCAGGGCCATGAACATGACCATGAGTGATTTCTTCCTCTGATGCATCCCTGAGGTCCACAACTTCTACGGAAAAAGTGAGTGACTTCCCTGCAAGAGCATGATTGAAATCGCCTGTTACCAGTTCCTCAGTTAATTCTAAAATTGTAAAAGGGGCAGGTCCATGAGGCATTTGGGCAACCAGTTGCATCCCAACCTCTAACTTGGCTTCTTGCTCCAGTGGAGCGAAATTATCCCGTGGAATTTGCAGCACTGCTTGATCGTCTCTCTCTCCGTAAGCTCGGTCTGAAGTTAGGGTGAATTCTCTTCGCTCCCCTACTGATGCACCCATCATTTCTTCTTCAAATCCAGGAATCATTTGTCGATGACCAACCAAAAACGTCAATGGGTCACGACCTTCACTGGAGTCAAACACTTCTCCCGAATCCGGAAGGGTGCCCGTGTAATGTACGCTTGCTACTGAGTTTTCTTTTAGTGTGTTCTCTGTCATGGTATCATCTCTTTGTTGTCATTCTCTTAACGAGGTCACGCAATTTAATCGCAACATCATCCGGTAGGATTAATTCAAGTTCTTTTTGTTCAATGAATTCAATGGATTCTTCAATTCCAATTCGCTCTCCCTTCGCCCAAACTTGACCTAGAATATTAGACCGGTGTTCTTCCGGGACATTTGGGTTATCAAGGATGTCCTTGGCAGCATACTTGTATTCCAAGTATTTTTGTCGGTTTAATTTACGTTCTTGACGTTGCCTTCCGCCACCTTTCTTGTCAAATCGGCGTTTACCACGGCGACGATCGTTCGTGGGGATAGCGACCTTTGTTTCGATCTTTTTGAATATATTTTTAGTATTTGTACTGGGTTGATTGGCTATTACTTGTTCCTGAATCTCAGAGGTTTCTGAAGACGGCGAAACGATTGCATCCGAAGTATTAGAGCTTATGGCCTCTGGTGGGACGACTGCCGTTCCGATGTCGGGTTTAGCCACAGGTGCCGCTTTTTTTAGCTCCTCGGATTTTCGCCTCAAATCTGCAAGGCGTTCTTCACGAGACTGGCGCCCGTTGGATTTTTCTACTTGCTTAGGTGCTTTTGATAGAACTGGAGCTGGTTTGAATACCGGGGCAGACACGTCGCCTTTTTGGACTAACTTTTGTTTTGCTTCCCTCTGTTTTCGCTCCAAATCCGCCTTAATATCAACGGGTTTTGGGCCTGGTTCTTCAGGAGTTTCGGGTCTTCTAACCGGCCGCTGTGCTTGCTCACTTCTACGCTTTTGATGCTGTTGTGAAGCATCTTTTGCGAATGGATTGAACGGTTCATTGCGTCGCGGCCTACGGTTAATGTGTGATTCCCCCAATTAATGGCCAGACTCCACCCGTTAAAACCGTATGGATTGGAAATGCATCAGGACCATACAATGGGTGTTTGGTCTGTCCTCAAATATTGGTCAATTCCGCTTTCCTCAAGGGAAGTTCGGCGTTTTGAAATCTCCAACCAACCGAGCATTGCAATCAT
>CAXAHZ010000214.1:0-2963 GCA_963968875.1 uncultured euryarchaeote | reverse complement strand
ATTCAACTTACCAAATTATGGCGTCACGATTTGATGGGTGAGCATTTTGATGAAACGACCATGCAATCTGGGAAAAAGGGAACGGTTCGCAACCAAGAAAAAATCATTCTTGACCTTGTCTCTACACTTCAAAATGAATCCGGTAATTCTGCCAACCTTCTTGACGTATTGACCGAAGCTGAGCGAAACGATATCAATCGCGGAAAAGCAGAAGATATCATCGACAAACTTTGCAGAGAAGGGCGTATGATGCGCCCCTCTGGATACGAGACGTTGCAAGTTGTTTGATTCTAAATGAGGGTGGTGCTCATGAAGGTTGAGCCCTTCGCAGGTTCATGGCCGGTGAACCTGAAGGTGATGTGAATCGCTCTGACCGGTTGGACCCGGTTCAAATGGGCTTCATGTGCGGTTTGGAGGTCCACCAGCAATTGGCCACGGGAAAACTTCATTCTCGTCAAACCGGAGAACTGTACGACGTGACCGCTGAAACGGTTCCGGATGCCTGGCCTCGTTTTGCGCGGAAACTACGAGCATCCCGTGGAGAAGGAGGGGCCATTGACATTGCAGCCCGTTTTGAAGCAAAACGCAATCGTTCCTTCATCTATGCACAATCCCCGAATTCAGGGTTGATTGAACTGGATGAACAACCGCCAGTGGAACTCGATAACGACGCTGTTGATATTTCGCTCACGGTTGCTGCTTTATTGGGGGCTCATCCCGTTTCGATGATTCAAACGATGCGCAAGACCGTCGTTGATGGCTCAAACACGAGTGGATTCCAGAGAACATCACTGATCTCGACGGGAGGGGTGTTGGAAACAAATGAAGGCCAAGTCGGCGTAGACGTACTGTGTTTAGAAGAAGACAGTGCCAGGAAATTGGATACATTTGACGTCCAAGGCGGTCAACAAGTGTTGTACAACCTAGACCGATTGGGCCTCCCACTTATTGAAATCGCTACCTCGCCCGACGTCCAAACTCCCGAACACGCAAAATCTACAGCGATTGCACTGGGTCGTATTTTACGCCAAACCCGTCGTGTCCGCCGCGGACTTGGTAGCATTCGACAAGACCTGAATGTCTCCATCGGTGCAGGCGACCGCGTTGAAATCAAGGGTTGTCAAGACTTGGATTGGATTCCCCGAATCATCCGATTGGAAATGGCCCGACAACTTCACTTTTATCGCCTTGCTAACGAATTGAGAACAAGTCTGGGCCTCCCACCGCTTCCACCTCATAGAAACGATGACAACGTTGAGGTTGAACTGGACGTTTCTCAGCGTGTTGAACAACATCTTCCGTGGGTCACTCACGATGTTTCTGAGGCCTTTGCAAACTGTGAATCGGCGATGATTAACAAAGGCCTCGAAGCAGGGTCAAAGATGATCGCTCTCCCCCTTCCGGGTTTGAAAGGAAAACTGGGAATAAAAACTGCCGATCAAAACGGTGCGCAACTCCCCCGGCTGGGGCGTGAACTCGCAGGAGCTGCTAAATTAGCAGGCGTCAAAGGCATCTTTCACGCTGACGAGCTCCCTGCTTACGGCATTTCAGAAGGCGAAGTTTCCGATGTGAGGTCCTTACTAGGGTTGCATGATGACGATGGCTTTGTGTTGTGCTGCGCACCTGCTTGGCAGGCAGAACTCGCTCTCGAGGCCTCATTAAGTCGTGCCCGCCTCGCTTGGCATCGTATCCCCCAGGAAGTCAGGAATGTTGTCATTAAGAAAGGTTCTCCAGAAGACGGAACAACTTCCCCTATGCGCCCGCTACCCGGTCGTTCGAGAATGTATCCCGAAACTGATGTACCTCCGCAGCACATAGTGTCGTCGCGTTGGCAGGAGATTTCAGAGAATTTACCCATGTCCGATTCGGCACGGGCCGAGCGACTTCGCGGCATGGATATCTCCGACGACCAAGCATCTCAGCTGCTTGCTCGGGAGCTGGACGATGTATTCTGGGAGCATAAGTTAAATCTGCCCGAAAAAGGATGGGCATCGTTGCTTTTGGTTCACGATGAAGAGCATCCCATGATGTTGGTCAACATTCTTTCTCTTCGTGAAGAGGGGCTTCTTTCCCGCGAAAACATGGATCGCGTCATTGAGGCTCATGCAGGGCAAAACCCAGTAAAAGACACCCTCGTTGCTTATTGCGAAGAACACGAACTCGCCCCTGGTGATGTCAGCGGTCTTGCGGAGGTGATTGACAAGATCATTGCCGAACGTCTTGATTTCGTCAAAGAGCGAGGAATGGGTGCGATGGGTCCGTTGATGGGAATTGTTATGCAAGCAGCAGGAGGCGCAGATGGAAAAGAAGTCAGCGCTTTACTTCGTGCAGCGATTCAGTCGGTCACGGAGTGATTGTATGCTAAGGCGGATGGCCATTCTCTGTACGCTTTTTGCTCTCTTTGCTGCAGCGTTTCCAGTTCAGGCATCAACTGGGAGCTCCTGGGAGCTTGATTGGGAAGTTGACCTCGGTGAAGGCTATATCTCTACAAAACCAGTGATTGCAAATGGAACCGTATTTGTCCGTTCTTCCGGTTTTTGGACAGGAGACGAACGACCCCAAGTGTTTGCTTTTTCTTTAGAAGGAGAGCAACGGTGGAACCGAACCAGCGCAACCACCGTTCAACATGACATGAGTCCCTTGATGACCGTCCCGAGCGGAACAGGGCCGTGTGGCTCTTGGCCGGAACTTCTTGTTGTTGGGTGGGCTGACGGTGCGGTTGAAGCCCTACGGCCACAGGATGGGGCATTGATCTGGAATCAGTCCTCGGCCGTTCAGGGTTGGGGTATTACAGGTACTCTTGCAGTAGACGGCGACCATCTCGTTGTGCCGACAAGAAGCGGGTTGATGCGTGTCTGCTTGGCGGACGGAACGATTGACTTCGAGGTTGAATTGGGCCTTGGGTGGAGGAATGGAGTGTTGGTGGCCGATGATGGTTTTTACATCGGCGATGAGGCAGGTAC
>CAXAHZ010000213.1:0-2968 GCA_963968875.1 uncultured euryarchaeote | reverse complement strand
AGTCAGGATGAGATCATGGGCTATATGGACGACGATGAAGAAGAATTTGACGATTATGAAGCAATGTCAGACGAAGAGATGTTCTGATTATTTTCTACCTGCAAATACGGCATGGTTAAGAACAGGTGGTCGGTCGCAGAACCGCTTAAGAGGTGGATTGTATGAGTGACGCACCGTTCAACGACAAGGCCGAACAATTTGACCGACTGTGGGATGGACTCACTCCAAAGGGTGTAAACCGACCACGTGCTCTCAAGTTCCGACAGTACATTCTTGAGCATGTCCGACAGATGCGCCGTCCTCTTAACAGGGAAAACGCTCGCAAATACTGGATGGGCGAACTTCAGAAGGAAATTGCCGACAAGGACAATTATTGATTGATTTCGTGGAGGTTGCCTACGTCTCGGCGACCAAATAACCAACAGAGAGACGGAGGGAAAACGAATGTTCACCACCACACGCTTTGATTCTTGGGACTTACCTGAGCATATTCTAAACGGATTAAATGCCATCGGATGGGAATTCGTTACTCAAGTGCAAAAGGATACTGTCCCGCTGGCTCGCGCTGGACGAGACGTGATCGGTCAAGCCCGAACAGGTTCCGGAAAGACTGCGGCTTTTGGTTTGCCAATCTTAGAACGTTGTGAGGCGACAGGTTTACTGCAGGCACTCATTCTAACGCCAACTCGTGAACTTGCGAACCAAGTTGCCGAAGAGATAAGCATGCTTCAAGGCGAATCTGGCTTAACGATTCTCACGGTGTACGGTGGAACTGACATCGATAAGCAAGCCAAAACTCTTGGCGGCGGAGTCGATATCATCGTCGGAACTCCTGGTCGCGTCATGGATATGACCGAACGTGGCCACATCGACCTCACCAATCCAACCTTACTTTGCCTTGATGAGGCAGACCGAATGCTTGACATGGGATTCTTCCCCGACATTATGTGGGTTGTAGAACAAATGAAAGGAAGGGAACAGACCCTTCTCTTCTCTGCGACATTCCCACAGGAGATTATTGACGCGGCTCACGAATTCATGAACGAACCTGAATTTGTTTTGACCAATGCTGAGGAATTGGATATTCCCCCCATTGATCTCTTTTCAGTTCACATTGGTCGCTCGAACAAGTTGTGGGTCCTCGGACGTCTTCTTGCTCGCATGGGTGAGGATGACCAAACCATCGTTTTCTGCAATACAAAGCGAATGGTAGACCTTGCCGTTGAGCGATTGAAGAAACATCGTTTCGATGTCGCAGGTCTTCATGGTGACCTCAACCAAAACCAACGTGAAAAAATATTGACTCGGTTTAGGGATGGTGAGGTCAAGACCATTGTAGCGACGGATGTTGCTGCCCGAGGTATTGACGTTGACGCCATCACTTTGGTTGTAAATTACGACCTTCCTGTTGATATGGATTCCTTTGTTCACAGAATTGGCCGTACTGGACGTATCGGACGCAGTGGAGAAGCTTGGAGCCTTGTCTCAAGAGACGACGCCCCCCAACTTTCTCGTATCATGGCGACATACGGTTTGGATATTGTCCCATCGGATGCTCCTCCCCTCCCAGATGGCGTTGATAGAGACCCTGTCAGAAAGCAGGATGACTTCGGAGAAACCGCTGATGTATTTGGATACGTTACGGTTAAACTTGATTTGACGCCAGAAGCGGCAGGGTCTGCTCACAAGGTTTCTTCATGGTTTGTAAAACAACTCAACTGTGACGAATTGGCTGTTGGTGAAGTACGGTTTTCGGAAGCAAACACCTACGTTAGTTTGCACACCAGCAAAATTGGACTTGCAATGAAGGCGATGGAAAAGCGTCCATACGGGCAAAACACCATTACTGCTTCAATTGAAGAATAATTATTCCTCTTCGGCTGAACTTCGTTTTTTCCAAGAACCTTTTTTCTTGGTGTGATGTTGTTTTGTTTGATCCTCTTTTTCAGTTTCTTCTTCCACTTTAGTGGGCCAATTCCCGAATTCATCCGGTCGCTCAATGACGATGGCAATGCTCCCAAACATGACCAGCGATATCGCTGAAAGCGACCAAGCATATCCAATGGCATCGTCCCAGCGATTCTGGGCATTTCCGCATTCGGCGGAGATCAGATTCTCAAATTGACACATATCAAGCGTTTCTTTCGCTTGTATGGCCTCATCGTTGGTGGTGATGTTTGACAGAGCAAGAAGCACAAATAACAATCCGAAAGCGAGGACAACCCAATGTTTTGACTCTAGGTTCTTTCGACCAGCTATCCGCCATGACTCCTTTGTTGCTTGTGATGCTTTGATGGTACCGGCTGCACCGTTGAATTTGAAAAACCAGGCCATCCACATAAGAGTAAGAACCGTAAGGAAACCCCATTTATACACCACTTCATGGAAGGTCCACATGTTCGATAGGCATGCCTGCTGGTCGGGGTTTGCGAGACACCCCTCAAGAGCGATTGGATAAAATGCAACAAGCCGCATGAGATTGAGGACGTATACAATGCTGCACATTACCGCCACCGACTTCAGTTTGAAGCGCTGAGACATTCCGTCCGTCATCATGATGAGGGTTGATAAGAAAATCATTTCATGAATTCCAGCGCATTCATCTGAAACATACAATCCAACGGTGTCGTGAGGTCCGGGGAAACTGGGGTGGACAAAATCAATTCGTGTTAGCCAACCGTTGTGATGGCTGATGACTGCGCTTCCTTCCCCGTAGAGAAGATTTGTGATTTCATTCCAAAGCCAAGCTTCCGTGACTTGGATGGGAGCCAATGTGTCTGAAGGTAGAGTCAAGAACCAATAGAAGGCTTCCATGCAGATTAGAGCGAGAGGAATTCGCCCGTACCGCAGTCCAAGTTCTCCGACCTCTCTCCATGACATGTCCTGGTTCGGACTCGTCCCGGTTTGGGTGGGCATGAACGGACATATGGGGCCTTGTTGAATAAGGTGTTGTGGTCAAAGTTGGATG
>CAXAHZ010000212.1:0-2971 GCA_963968875.1 uncultured euryarchaeote | reverse complement strand
ACGATGCGGTTTTTTTGATTAACGTAGTTCAAATCGGTGAAGGAGAATTTGATGTTGTACCCTCTGTTTTGCTACCAAGTTATGCACAACTGGGTGAATTGAGTTGGGAAAAGCAATCAGAAGGGTACAAACTATCTTTTGCGACCGAGTTTGTTGGTGATTATATTGTACAGGTCTCATTCTCAAATACTGGATTAAATTTAATGGACCCTAATATCCCCCCTCTGGTTCATATTCTTGAAGTTACGGAACCTGTAGAATCTGCTCCCATCATTACCGCACCAGTGCAAATTACTCTTGAGCAACCCAATGTGATTTGGTTTGAGGGTTCGGTTTCCCATGATGATGCAGCCAGTTGTCAAATTGCATATGAAACGAGTGATGGAACACGAGGTAGCCTTGGCTTATCTCCTGAATTTACTTGGAAATCACTCATGGATTTTACCGATTCAGCCGAATCAGTCACCATCACAACGGTAGCCACTTGCGGCACATACACAGTACTGAGTGATACATTTGTAACCCAGGTGGTCATTGAAGGGGTAGGAGATGACGAAGATGGAGACGGAATTCCTACGATATACGACAATTGTCCTCAAGGACTCGGAAAGGCGGACGGTTGGGTTTCAACTGAAGCAACAGATGGAGACCAAGATGGATGCAGAGACAGTGTCGAGGATGATGATGACGATAACGATGGAATTATCGATGCGCACGACCTTTGCCCGAAGTCATATGGATGGGTCAGTACACCAAGTGCTGATTATGATTACGATGGATGCCATGATGCCGATGAAGACTTGGATGATGATGGCGACGGTGTCAATGATCTCGACGATTCATGCCCGATAGGTCGCAAAGGATGGAGTTCAAACGACTACAGTGATTGGGACGGCGATGGTTGCTCTGATTTGGACGAGGACGATAACGATGACAACGATGATTATGACGACATTGGTGACCAATGCCCAAAGGGTTGGATTGGATGGCGAGCCAATAATACATCAGATTGGGACCAAGACGGATGCAAGGATTCAACGGAAGATGATGATGACGATAACGATGGAATCAATGATTTTAATTCAACTGGAGACCAACTGGATTTATGTCCCGAAACTCCACTCAATTCTCCGAACGTCAATGAAACGGGTTGTGCAGCTAATCAGCGTGATACTGACCAGGATGGCGTCAACGATGAACTGGACCTATGTGAGGGCACTCCACTTGGCCTTGAGGTGAATGCAGTGGGATGTGCTGACCTTGATGATGACGGCGTCTTTTCTAATGTCGATATCTGTGAAGATTCCCCAGAACGCTGGTCGGTAGATTCTGTGGGTTGTGCGGTTGTACAACAACCGGTTAATTGGGCCAGCAGTTCGTCGTTGAACGGACCGATGCAAACAGTTCCTAACTTTTCATTCCCAACGTTGACAGGAACGTACAACTTCCAGAACGAATGGACTGGGTACGATGTTTACATGTTCATGTTCAAGTATACGGACTCAAGTGGCAATTCCAATTATGCAACATGGGGTCAGAACGCTGGAAAGTTTATTCGTAATTTACCGGATAACACCCAGTTGTTTTATGGGTCATTTGACAATTCCTATCATAACGATATTGTTCAACAGCGTAATGCAGTATTAGCGGGGCTAAGCGCTGAAGACGAAGAAAAATGGGAAGAACGAATACACTACATCGACATGGATGCGAGCAATCTTGGTGGTGGTATTGGGTCCATGATCTCTTCATTTAACAATCCTCTTTTCATGGGAATCGACCGATTCCAACTTGCAAGAGAAACAGGGTCGCTCTATGCATGGACCACATCATCAAACGACCCATACCACCTCTCCCATGAACCAAATCAATGGGTGGCGGAATTCCCAGCTAAAATTCGTGAACAGGACCCCGCAGTTCATGCGATTGACATCATGGACTTCCAACGGCATTCAGGTGGATGGCAGGGTGGTTTCTCTTCCTTTGCAAATGCGGTATTTGACCTCCCCAACGACCTGTCTTCCTACGATACGCTAGAAGTATACCACGAACATGCATGCTTTGAACGAAAAAACCGCTATCAAAATTCGGACCAAAGTTACGGAGGATGTCACGAATGGGATTACCTTGCCAATATGTACATTTGCGATTCAGATAACACATCAATATGCAATACAGAAATCATGCGTTGGATTACTACATACGGTAGAGAAGGGCAATGGCTGACCGATATTTCTCCATATCTCTTCATGCTCAATGATGGTGAGGACCATCGATTCAAGTACGGTGGGGCTAACAAGGGAGACCTGACTGTTACCTTCCTATTCAGCAATTGGAACAGTGGAGAACGTGCAGTTAATGCCACATATGCCTTTAGTGGTGGGCAATTCGACGGCACATACAACAACGAATCACAATATGTAAGACAACTAAATTTCACGACGCCATCATGGGCTACTAAAGTTCAAATCGTTGCAACAATAACCGGTCATGGATTTGGAAAAGACAACGCTAATTGCGCAGAATTTTGTGACCACCAGCACTACTACACCATGGGTTCCAATCAAGTTTACGAATCGCATCCCATCGTTAGCGATGACGATAACGAAGGTTGTGAGAAGGAAATTAAGAACGGGGTAGTTGCGAACCAATATGGTTCATGGCCCTACGGTAGAGCAGGTTGGTGTGCTGGACAAGATGTCAAACAATGGACACACGACATTACCAGCTGGGTTGACAACAGCACAAATAACAACAATCATCTAACGTACCGAGGATATTACGACGGACAAGAATATGTACCCTCCGAAGGTTTTGGAAACGGTCAGCGCAACATTAGAGCGGTGATCTATGTGGTCTACTACGGACCTACAACGGCATCATAGAAGCAGGTGGAGCAGCCATTTCTTGCGGGTCTTGAGCGATAATTGGGGTTTCTAGAAACACATAGTCACTGTTCCTTCGCTGAGGA
>CAXAHZ010000211.1:0-3003 GCA_963968875.1 uncultured euryarchaeote | reverse complement strand
CTCCGTCAAAACATTCGTGATCGTGGACATGAGTTTGTTGAAAAGTTCAGTCAATTGCAATCAGAATTTCCCCACGTGATCACAAAAGTCCAGGGCACTGGACTTCTATGCAGCGCTGAACTTGAGCCGAATCAATTCCCTGTCGTTGGAATCGATGCTGTTGAGCCTTGGTGTAGGAAACGTGGCTTAGGTGTTATTCATGGCGGAGAAAATGCTCTGAGATTCACACCACATTTTGCCATTACTTCAGAAGAAGTAGACCTCATAGTCAAGATTGTACGGGAGTCGTTAATCGCCTTTGGAGCCTAAGATAGGCTCGTTACGATGTCTTCTCGCTTGAATTGACGAGCAGCGTACAAAGCTGCTGCAATAGCGTAGATACCTGAACTAACCATCCACGTGATGATGTGCTCAATAACAAACCTGTCCATCAGTAGTTCTCGGAGGGCTAGCAATACGTTGACAACCGGAATTGAGAACCAAAATGTCTCTATTCCATCCAGATTGATCACTTGAGTAAACAAGGCGGGGAATAAAATTAGCAACAACGCTGGGCCAAGTACTGAGCCTGCTTCTTTCACACTGTGTGCTCGCATGGCCAAAGCCAGTTCAAATGCGACGACCATGATGGCAAACAAAAGAACAGCTACTCCAATGAAGATGATGGATAGCAATGAAAGTGTAGGGACGACCAAGATATCAGAAGTGGCTAGATATCCGATTGCAAATAAGAGCCCAATCAGTTGTAACATGACGCCGATTCCAGTAATGGTTGCAACTGCTAACCATTTTCCAAAAAGCAATTCATTTCGCGAACAAGGCAACCCCAGTAAGGCCTCCAATGTACCTCGTTCCCGCTCACCGGCAGTCATATCGATAGAAGGTTGAATCGCAGAGGAGAAGGTCCAAACCGAAAGAACGAGCGGGATGAAGAGTGACAATATCATCCCGGCTTGTTCGCCACTTGTAGCAACATCACTGTTTGATATTGGACCGTCCCAATTCAATGGATGCAGGGTGTCATCGGGGTCGAGGCCAGCCACAACCAACCTTCGCTCAGTTTCATTTTCTTCCCAATCAAACAAAACTGTAAGTGTACGGGTTCTTGCTTCCTGACTTCGTTCAGATGTTGACATATGCAATAAGGCATAATCCCATATTGAACCGTTGCTTTTCATCCTTAATATGGCATCAACACTACCATCGCGTAATCGTTCTTCTTCTCCAATTGGTGAAGAAAGATTGCCTTCAATAATCAGTGGTTCATAGACCAAATTGATTCCAGATCCGTTCAGTTCCTCTGATAAATTACTTGGGAAATCATTGCTCTGTACCACCACTTGAACTTGAATGGCCTCAAGTTCAGCAGCTTCAGAAGCCAGTAATAGAGGGAAGATGATAAACAAAAGCGGGAACATCAACAAGGGGATAATTAGCAAAGCAAATATTGTCCTCCAATCCCTTGCGAATTCCACCAATTCCTTCTTTGAAATTGTAGTTATTCTGCGAAATGAATTACTCACTTTCATCACCTCCCGGTGTTTTTGGTGTGGATAGTCTTTGCCACCATCCAGCTATTTTGGACAATGGTTTTTCAGAAGTCGTACGTGTTCTCGCCTTATCGGTTGTCAGTGAAACATATGCTTCCTCGAGATTTGTTGTAGACGTTTGTTCAAGCAGTCTCGCAGGTGTTCCATCTGCCCGAACCACTCCGTTGTGAATGATAATGATCCTACTGCATACGGCTTCTGCTTCAGCAAGTTGGTGCGTCGAGTAAACGACAGTCCCTCCATTCTCACCAAGTTGTTGAACAAGGGACCGAACTGTACGGGCACTGGTAACATCCAAACCTGCTGTGGGCTCATCCAATAGAAGAATGTCAGGAGCGTGAGCCAGTGCTCTTAGGAGGGCGGTTTTCTGCCGCATTCCTCTAGAGAATCCCTTGGTATGGCGGCCAAGAGATTCTTCCATATCCAGCCTATGGGCAAAAAATCTGGTCCTCGTCCATGCCTCTTCATCTGACACTCCATAAAGTCGGCTATGGTATCGAATGTTCTCCCAAGCCGTCAAACGTGAGTACAAGCCAGTGGATTCTGGAACTACGCCCAAACGATGCCGAGCATCCTCAACTTTACTACCGTCAGATAAAACTACAGCACCTTTTGAGGGCTTGTACACACCCGCCAAGAGTCTTAGTAAGGTTGTTTTTCCTGCTCCGTTAGAACCCACCAGTCCAACAATTTCCCCCTCATTGATACTGAGGCTTACATCATTCAATGCTTCAATATGACCGAACGATTTAGTCACGTGCTCGACGCGCAGAAGTTCATCCTGCATTTATGTCTCAACTCGCTCGGCCAGATTCAACCGCCCAGTTTAGTCCCGGATGCTTTGACTCAAGTCGTTGCGCTCTGTGAAGTTGTTCCCTCAATTGTCCCTGAACTTCTATCTGAGGCACTCCCATGTCAACCATGTTGGCAATCATTTCAATTGCACCCTGTACGGCACCTGCGTCAAGGTATGCTTCATTGCTTATCGATCTTTGAATTCTGAGCTGTTCTAAACGTCCAGACAAATAATTCACTTCTCCTTTCATCCGCGGAGCATCGATATGGGGCAAGGCCAGCAGGAGGTCAATACAGGTCCTCATCAATCCTTTGATATCAAAGCCCGATTATAGGCATTGGGATAAGAGTTCATGAAGTATGTTGAGTCAATTCCACGAGAACACCACCGGTAGATTTGGGGTGAACAAACGCAATCATTTTCCCACCTGCGCCCAATCGTGGTTTTTTGTCTATCAATCCAATGCCGTGTTCGGCCAAATAAACGAGCAATCCTTCTAAATTACCAACACTAAAGCATAATTGTTGTATGCCAGGGCCTCTTTTTGAAAGAAACTTACCAATAGGCGTATCTTCTCCTGTGGGCTCCAATAATTCCACCTTTGAGGGTTTATCAGCAATCGAAGTTGAAAAAAAGCGTGTGATTACCCCTTGATCA
>CAXAHZ010000210.1:0-3029 GCA_963968875.1 uncultured euryarchaeote | reverse complement strand
GTCGCCTGCTGAAACTGTGTGTCCAGTGGATTCAACGTTCAAACCATCTTGAGGAGTTAGGCAGACCGCATCGCTTGGAATGTGCAATGTTTCATCTTCAAGTAAGGTGTTGATTTCTTTGACCTCTTTTGCCGTGAGGGGGCGCAATACAACGCCTGGTGGGGGGGTTGGGCAGCGGCCGTTGATGACAATCCGCCCACCTCCGATGCCAGCACCGGGGTCAATTCCCACGTCACCATGAACGACGATCAATCCATCCTGCATCCCACCACCGATTCGTTCACCGGCTGCCCCTCGGACAACAAGAATTCCACCTTCCATACATGCGCCAGCATCGTGTCCACAACCGTCCAAAACGGTGATGATACCGCTGTGCATTCTGTAACCAGTAAAATCCCCGGCCATTCGTTCGCACACTATCGTAGTTCCATTGTTGGCCGCACCAAGAAATGAACCTGCGTCACCTTGTATCGTGAATGAGCCCCCTTGTCCGAAAGCTGATACCCATGAGCCAAGTACACCTAGGGCACGAATCCTCGCTCCTTCTGGCAAAGCAGGGCACAGGCCGAGCTCCCCATTTTTTGGTACTGGATCGCCGGCATTTGTCCAACCGATTCGAAGAATAGCGTTTTGTTCCGCAGCTGCTTGTAAGCGAGGCCCCAACTTTTCGTTGATGCTCATAGACCGCTGAACCACTTCTGAAACATCCGCCATGTTGGTGTGCTCGTGGCGCCTGCTCAAATATCCTTCCCGTCTTCGTTGTTCAAAAATTATCGTTATTTCGTAAATCTTGACGTAGATGTGGTGATTTTTCAATAAAAGTGTTTATTGACGGTCTCTATGAGCAACACATGGAGAGGGACATGAGCATAAAGGTCGCAATCAACGGTTACGGGACAATTGGAAAGCGTGTGGCAGATGCAGTAGACGCTCAGGATGACATGGAGATTATCGGTGTCACTAAAACACGCCCTTCTTTTGGATGTGATTTGGCAGTCCGCAAAGGATTCCCTCTCTATTGTACATACGATGATGCAGAGAAAATAGCTGCATTCTCCAAAGGCGGTTATGACTGTCAAGGGGGATTGTCAGACCTTCTGTCTGTTGCGGATGTTGTTGTTGACTGTTCTCCGGGCAAAGTAGGGGCTTCCAACAAAGACAAGTATGTTGCTGCGGGCATCAAATACATCTTCCAAGGAGGAGAAAAACACTCGATGACTGGCATGTCTTATTCCTCCTCTGCCAATCATCAAGCAAACATGAACCTCCAAGGAACTCGTGTGGTTTCGTGTAACACAACGGGATTATCACGAACTCTTGTTCCGTTGTATGACCATTGCGGCTCTCTATCCGTTGAGTGCACCATGATACGACGTGCTGCAGACCCAGGTGATTCCGCAAAAGGACCCATCAACGCCATCAAGCCTGTACTGAAGGTCCCATCTCATCACGGCCCTGACGTTATGACCGTGAAGCCAGAAATTTCCATCAACTCAATGGCAGTCGCAGTTCCAACTACTCTGATGCATTGCCATTCAATTGTCGCAACTTTGCCAGACGGTCATGGGATGACAACGCAGTCTGTGCTTGATTTGTGGGCAAGCAATCCACGAATCATCATCATGAACGGCGGGGAAACAAACATTACCACGACGGCCGAAGTTATGGAATATGCACGTGACATTGGCAGGAAATGGGGAGACCTCCACGAAATCTTCGTTTGGGAGGACGGTGTGAAACTGGATGGAAATACCCTTTATTACTTCCAAGCCATTCATCAAGAATCCGATGTAATTCCCGAAAATGTAGACGCCATACGTGCACTTATGGGGACTGAAGAAGACTGGCGAGTTTCTGTTGCTAAAACCGATGCGGCAATTGCAATTTACAACGGGATTTGATTGATTTTCTCTTTGTGATGTTCGCCCACGGAAGAGTATTCTTCAAAAGTGGAGTAGGGTTGGTTGACTCATGCGCTCTCGTATTGCCTTTGGTTTTGTCCTAGCATTGATGGTGCTCACGCCTCTATCTACGATGCTCGTTCAACCAGAAAAACTTCCTTTGGTTCAGGATTCAACGTTGCCAAATCAGGCCTCTGAACTCACTGAAGAGGAACGCCTTTCCTTGGCCACTGAAATGTGGGGCAATATGCCGGAGGCGGCATTGATCTCTGTGGAATTGACACAGGCCACAGGCGTTCTCCACCTTGCCAGCGGTTCGTTTGATCCGCTCCTATCAACCGGCCCAGAAGTTATCCCATCCTTTCTCAGAAACAACGATGCAGTCCATACAGGGTTTGCGATGATTCAAATGCACGATACCAACCGTGAATCGTTTGACGCTATATCCAAAGAGCATGACCTTCACGTGCTTGATTTTTTGCACGATGAAGGTTTTCTCGTCCGTCTGCCCTCCCCACCCATGGAAGCATTTTCCATACTCCAAGAGGATGACCGGATTCGGTGGATTGGACATCAACAACCCCAGTGGAGAATTTCTCCTGAATTGATCAACGGGGGATTCATCTCTCAATCGCTTACATTCATACCCGCTTCAGATCTTGGCCACGGAGGCTATCCAGCACTCGCCACCGATTTGGTCCGATACGGTGCGGATGAAGCTTGGTGCGATGCATGGCTTTGCCGAGCGATTACTCAAGAGGAGACACTCACTACATTGTTGAGAAATGTGGCTCATGATGGCCGAGTCATATGGACCGAACCTTCTGCTGAACTAAGATTGCATAACGCATTGGCATGGTCGATTGCAGGAGTACAAGATGTCAATAACAATGCAACGTTCACTCTCGACGGTTCCGGAGAAATGATTGCGGTAACGGATACGGGCTTGGACAGCAATCACCCTGACCTAACTGGGAGAGTTGCGGCCACATACACCCAATTTGGGCTTGACCCTTCTCCTGCTGATTCCAATTCCGGTCATGGCACTCACATCGCTGTTACTGTTGTCGGTAACGGGACTGGAGACTCATCTGCTCAAGGTGTTGCTCCAGCCGCTTCACTTGTCAT
>CAXAHZ010000209.1:0-3031 GCA_963968875.1 uncultured euryarchaeote | reverse complement strand
TTGCGCGCCTGTAGGCCTTCCATTTCGCCCAAGGTGAACCGACAACATGGGATGAAAGCAGTTCCGCTTCCCAGCCTTCTGGTGGGTATTCTGCCAAGGTGCGCATCACGTTGGCCATACCTCCAGGGGAATCGCAAGGACCGATATGGAGGACCTTTGGCATGGTTCGCCCAGTCGGTCATTGGATGAAGACCTAACGGCTCAAAAAGCCGCTAAATGGCTGACAAAGTAGGGGAGATATCAAGGGCAAAGCGGAATTCAAGGCCACATGGTCGTCGTACCAGCACTCGTTGAAGGTGTTGCATTGCTGACGGCTGTTGTGCCGTTTGCCTTGCATCGGTGGAACATGTATCAGTGGACAAAGGCTCACGCACAAGCACATATCCCTGAGCCCGAAAACCGTGAGCTGCCTCTTACGATACTGTTACCGGTTTGGAACGAAGCCACCATTATCAAACAAAAATTAGACGACCTGGCCAAACAATCCGTAACCTGCTCACTGGTGATGATCGACTCAGCCTCCGACGACAACACAGTAGAGTTAGCAAGAACCTGGATGAGTGAGCACCCAAATGCCTTTGTCTCCACAGAAATGCTGGTGATGGATGAGCGAAAAGGAAAAACAGCAGCCGTTATTCAAGCACTAAATCATATCAACGAAACCAGTGAGAAAACCCTCGTTTGCATGACGGATGCTGACGCTATGCTTGGCAGAGGCGTACTTAGGCGATTGATGGATTGGTTTTCTGATCCAATGATTGGAGCAGTAGGGGCGCTTCCCGAGCGAAAGAACGCTAGAAAGGAAGAACTCGGCCATCGGGCAATGTGGGAGATGATGAGAATTACAGAATCCTATGTTGACAGTACTCCTTTTTTGGAGGGTTCATGCATGATGTGGCGCCAAGAGTTGCTTCCAGTAGATGAGCTCAATCCCTTCTCGAATGCTGACGATGCACAAATTGCAACCGCCATTCGTTGTCAAGGTTGGAGGGTTGTCGTAGATGACCAAGCGGTATTCCACGATGCCGCCCCAGAACTCCCAAGTGAACAACGACGGCAGAAAATTCGTAGAGGGCAGGGGATTCAACGGCTGCTTGTCCGAAGAAGAAAAGACGCATTCAGTCGTCGCCATGGTGTATTCAGTAAAATCATGAAACGGCAATTTCACTTTCATATCATTGCGCCGTTAGCAGTTGGTATTGCCTCGATGAGTGCCTTATTGCGTTGGGGCTTTATTGCCTTATACGGCTGGCCTGCGACGTTCACCTTGGCCAATTCGCTGCATTTGGGATTTTGTGCCATGGAAGCAACAATGCTACTTCTTTGGTGGCGTGCTCGGAGCGGTAAAACCACCGGGCCCTTATCGTTGCTCGGGCAATGGCTCTCAAGCATGGAATTGCTCGTGCATTCACTTCTCTTGTCTGCTCGGGGGAAATCATTGCACATGTGGCAACAACACGTTGATGTTAGAGAAGCAATGGTCCTTGAATTTGAAAATTAAAAAAGGCCTCCCCGCCGGCCGAAGACGACGAGGAGGCGATGTTCACGTTTGTGATCAAACGTGGAAAGTTATCCTTACAGTTGCCCGTTAAGGCTTAGACGAGCTTCAAGCTTGGTCTGCTTCTGCAGGGATGTTCTCGGTGGTGTCGATGACCTTTCCTTCACGGGTGTCCGTGATGGTTACGTCAATGGTGCAGGAAGCAGCGCAGACATCTTGTCCGTTCTCTTTCACTGTAACACCGTCACCGGGTCCCCAGAACTGTCCGCCGTCACCTTCGAAAGGTACGAGCGAGCAGACTGCGCCGGAGTCCTGTCCTGGGTTGTCGCAGGTAACAGGGGCGTTGTTGTCTACTTCAATCTGAACCTTTAGGTTGGCCCAGTTGATGTTTTCTCCATCGGTCATTGTCAAGCGGATGAGGTTGTCTTCAGTACCGGCACCTGGTGCGCCATTGGCGTCCTCTCCGTCAAAGACGTAAAGGGTCAGGTTTCCGTCGGTGTTGCCTTCAGCAAGGGAGCTAGCCCATACGTACAGCACACCAGCCAGCACAACAGTGATTGCGACCATCAAGATGGTAGCGATAACTGGGCTGACAGCCTCTTCATTTCGGTTTTCATTTTGCATATTTTTGTCCTCCTTCCCCTTTCGGGGGGTAAGGCTACCACAGTTGTCACCATATTAAACGATATTGTCTATTTAATTCGCGTAGAGGGCGAAAAAAGGCGAAAAAGGGGGATTTTAGAAATGTTACTTTTTGTGAAATTACGCGCCAAGCGAGTGGAGCATACGATTTGTAAGGTGGGGTTTTCGCGAAAATAACGAATTCAGCCTTACGGCCGTTGTGAAGTAAAGGTGAACAGGGTGAGAGAAACGCAGAGGGGATGGGATGCACTCAAACGAGAACTTCAACAGCCCTGTTCATGTAGTGCCATGATTTCACGGTTTATATTCGTTTTTGAAGGAGAATCAAAGATTTCGATTTCACTCAACCGTCAAAATTTCCGGCCCACCTGAGGTCACATGGACCGTATGTTCAAACTGTGCTATGTTGCCTCCATCCTTACAACGGAGAACATGATAGGTTTCCAGGAAACGGATGCTGATCAGCTTCTTAACCAAAGCATTCCATTTGCTTTGAAGACTTGCTTCGTCGGCATCTGGGAAGGGTTTCTTGAGCATAGGAAAGGCCCAGCGCTCTGCAAATGGAAGTGTCGAATACCGTTCCTCTAGATTCCGCGCCATTTGGGCACCAAGCGGCTTGAGTTGGTTCTTTGCCCTTGCTTTCTTAGAAGTGGTCAATCCCGTAACTCGATAAATATTTGAAGAATTGGGGGTGCCGATGTTTTCAATCATTCCCGATGCCCCTGTTGTGTTAAAGGGCTCAACAGCATATACTGCCCCTTCTTGAACAACTCCTTTGAATCCCTGATTGTCCTTGCCACATGCATATGAAGGCACTGAAACACCTGCGTGAAGTTCCCATGGTTTGAGTTGATGGCCGCACAGATTGCGGATGGGTTGGAATCCAGCATC
>CAXAHZ010000208.1:0-3071 GCA_963968875.1 uncultured euryarchaeote | reverse complement strand
TCTTGGGTTAGCATACACAACGGTGGAGGCGTAGGATGGGGCGAGGTTATCAACGGTGGATTTGGTCTTGTTTTAGACGGTTCAAAGGAAGCTGAAGAAAAATTGAATTCCATGCTGCATTGGGATGTTAACAACGGTGTTGCTCGTCGCGCATGGGCCCGGAATGATGGTGCTGAATTTGCAATCCGTCGTGCAATGGAGATTGAACCTAATCTCCAAATCACGCTCCCCAACCATGCGGATTCAAATCTGCTTGACAAACTATTGGACTGATTCAAATGACTGACCAACACATCGTTTATGTAGACGGAAACACGTTAACGCCAAGTGAAGTTCTAACCGTCGCAAAGGGTACGTCTAAAGTTGAAATTTCACCTGACGCTTGGCCTGGGATACATGCGTCGCGAGCAGTTGTTGAAAGAATCGTTGCAAATGATGAAACAGTTTACGGCATCAACACTGGATTTGGGGCTTTGGTGAATCAAAGAATATCTTCCGAGGATTTAGCCCAACTTCAAGTCAATCTGATACGGTCGCATGCAACCGCTATCGGGCCATTGATGTCCATAGAGGAAGTTCGGGCCATGATGATTATTCGACTTAACTCACTCTGTAAAGGCCACTCTGGAATTCATCCCGATTGCATTAACCAACTAGCATTGTATCTGAATTCCAACCTTCATCCAGCCGTGCCTAGAATTGGTAGCCTTGGTGCGAGCGGTGACTTAGCACCACTATCTCACCTGGCACTTGGATTGATTGGAGAAGGAAGATTATTGGGAGGCAATGGTGAATTGAGAGATACCAAGGACGTCCTTTTTGAAATGGGCATTCTCCCAGTCCAGTTAACTGCCAAAGATGGTTTGTCACTCATTAACGGGACCAGCCAAATGTGCGCATATTCTGTACTAACTCATCAACGATTGAAGCATCTATTGCCACTTGCTGACCTCATATTATGCACGTCCATGGAAGCGAGAAAATGCAGTGTACGACCATCCCATGAGCTTGTCCACAAAGCAAGACCTCATCCAGGTCAGGCACTGGTAGCAAAGCGAATTAGGACGATGCTGAAAGATTCCCCTATTGGAAAAAGCCATCTCGATTGTGACCGTGTCCAAGATGCATACTCATTTCGTTGTGCCCCCCAGGTACATGGAGCGGTGTTAGAATCATTCCACAGGTTTGATGAAATGATAAATATTGAGTTGAACAGTGCAACGGACAACCCACTCATATTCCCAACACCGGATGCACCTGGTGTTCATGAGGTTGTGTCGCAAGGAAATTTCCATGGAGAGATTCTCGCTTTAACTGCTGATTTCGTTTCCCTGGCAACCTTTGAACTTGGCTCCATAAGTGAACGTCGGATTGACCAAATGGTCGACCCATCCCGAAGTCAATTGCCAGCGTTCTTAGCAGAAAACTCTGGTTTAGAGTCCGGACTTATGATTGTCCAATATGTAGCCGGCGCTGCTTTGGCTGAATTACGAGGGCATGCATCTCCAAGATCGGCCTTTTCTACCAGTACATCAGCGGGTCAAGAAGATCACGTTAGCATGGGGGCAACAGCCACATGGAACATGTACCAAGCTTCAGAGCGATTAGCCGAGGTTCTTGCATGCGAAGCAATGGTTGCTTGCCAAGCTTTGGAATTTGAGCCGTTATCACCGGCACCTCATGTATCTGGATTTTACAAGCTCATTCGAACTGTAATAGCTCCACTCCAAGGTGATCGTTCAACATCGGATGAATTGCGCCATCTTGCAACTATACTTCTTGAAGGGTCATGGCTCGCTCGAATTGAATCTGAGTACGGTCGCATTCCCTCAAGGTGAGTCTTGAAGCATGAGATTTATTTCATCCAAGCCAGTTAATTGCATAATTCTGAACATAGTCACCTCATAAGCGGTCACAGAAAGTGAATTTGATTTCTCCTCCAAGAGCCTTGATAGGTCAATGGCTCTGCGTATTTTTTCTTCGACTTCACGATAGATCTTGTGCGCTAAGACTCCATCTTTGGAGGACAAAGCAGGCTCCAATTCTGAGACATCAAAACCCATGCGCTTCCATTGAAGCATGCGTTTAGACAAGAGCGCGGTTGTAAACCCTAGAGAAGGGAGAGTTGTTAAGTGTGCCAAAATTGAACCGTCCTCTGACGATTGTTCAACAGGTAGTAACGGTTGAGTTGATTGAATCTCAGCATCAGGGGTATCGGCAGTAATTTCCAACGTTTGAACTTCAACTGCAGGCGCAATGGAGCGAATCCGAGCCCAGTTAACAGCGTCCAGTGACAAGGCATTGATTCTAAATAAAATCGTGTGATTGGTACCGGAAATATGAGATTCTAAGGATTGAAGCATGTGCATAACATCATCCACGCCGTTTCTTTGAATGGCCCAAGTAAGCCCTTCTACAACGGAGAAGCCTTCATCATTGGAATTTACAAAGTCAAACAATTGTTCACTTATTTCAGGGGTATTTGGTGGTAATGCCCCGCTCGTTTGTTGTTCAGTAATCCACAAACATTGTACATCATCCAAAGAAATATGCCGTAACATTGAACGTTGCGGCAATCGGCTGATGAACAATTTCGGCCCTTCAAATGCTTCAGTCAACCGTTCAACCTCGGAAAAGAGCTCATCGTGATTGTCTACTTCAATGGAGAATAACCCGGCCATCATCCCCTCACCTATTGATGGCCACAACCGAGGCGCCATAAGGAATTTTATGCATCTTGGATGGATTATACCGTGAATGATTATAGCCATCCCCGTCTTCCGATTGATAGGTGGTATTGTGACCGACGACGAAAATGAACCCGTGGCAATGGCTGAATGCGGTGTATGTAGGGCAGTTATTCCATTGGATTCCAAGGAATGCCCGGAATGTGATGCTAAATTTTCTGGTGTATCCGATGTAGCGCTTGGGGAATGCGGCGCATGTAAGGCATTGGTACCTCTAGACTCAACTCGTTGCCCAGAATGCGGCGTCGTGTTCGTAGCAGATGACGTTATTGATATTCTAAGGAAGTGGGTGAATGATACGGGTGTTGATATTCGTAAACTGTT
>CAXAHZ010000207.1:0-3083 GCA_963968875.1 uncultured euryarchaeote | reverse complement strand
AAGAACATGAATGAGGGCAGTTACATCACCAATCCATACACTCAGATTATCAAAAATGAAATGGGTACTTATGAAGTCGTTGAGACAAATCAGGAACAAAAACGGTCTTCGGCATTTGGGATGATAATTGCCGTGGGATTCATCATCTGGGCTTGTGAAAATACTTGGGCAAACGTGCTGTGAGGAACCAGCATGACCGGCTTGGGAGACGTCTTTTTGATGAAAGACAAAGTAAACGATGGTACAAATGTTTACGCCATGATCCTCGAAAAGGCATCAATCCTCATTTCTCTGCTAATTGTCCTCGCCATCGCTTGGGCCCTCAACCTCCCTGCTTGGGGAATTGGTCTCGCAGTAGGCTTTTCTCTTGGACCAATCGTTTACGGACACTACTACATCCTCTACATTCGCCCCGCAATTAAAGCGGGCAAAGTATCAAAGCGGAACACTAGGTCGGGAGAATGAGGTGCGTCCATGCTAGATACGATTCTTGGTTGGTTTGGACTTGAGGGCATCACTGGTGTTGACGTCCTCTTTGCTGCGTGTGCGATTATCGGCACCATTCTTTTCATACTCTATTTTGCTCTCGTGATGGTCACTGGAGCAGCAGATGGGATGCTAGAAGTGGCTGGATTTGACTTTGAGATGGATGCTGCTGGCGTCTTCCACATGTTCACGTTACAGGGACTGCTCAGCTTCATTATGATGTTCGGTATTTTCGGACTTGCCGTATCCCAATCAGGGAACAATACCAATGCGGTACTGGCAGTATTGGCCGGTACGGCGGCGGGAACCGCATCGATGTATCTCGTCGCTAAGGTGTTCCAAGCCATGCGTAGTTTGGAATCCGACGGAACCGTCGTCCACAACAAAGCCCTCGGCGCAAGAGGTACCATCTATCGCCGCATATCCCCGAACAAACCCGGGCAAGTACAAGTTGAATTCCAGGGTGCACTGCGCACAATGTCTGCTCGTTCAGACGATGATGCAGCAACCCTTGAAACCGGCTCACTGATTGAGGTGGTTGATACGATCGGAGAAATCCTCATCGTAAAACCCCTTGACCGGAAGGCCAACACTAAAAATGGAGAGGAATAATTATGGCAGATATTGTAGGATCACTGATACTTCTTGGAACTGGACTGTTTGTTTTCGTATTGATTGCAACCGTTTACATTGCAGCAAACCGATACAAACTCGCACCTTCGGATAAAATTCTGGTCGTTTACGGTAACGTGAAAGGCTCAGGCGCAGCAGCATGTTACCACGGTGGTGGCCGAATTGTCTGGCCGCTCATTCAGAGTTATGCTATGCTTGATTTGAAACCACTCACCATCAACATCAATCTGGAACATGCACTTTCTCAGCAAAACATTCGTATCAACGTTCCATCAACCTTTACCATCGGTATTTCGACTGAACCTTCTATCATGCAAAACGCTGCAGAGCGATTGCTTAACCTCCCTCCAAATCAAATTGAAGACATGGCCAAGGAAATCATCTTTGGACAACTTCGTCTTACGGTTGCATCGTTGACCATTGAAGAAATCAACCAAGACCGTGAAGCGTTCTTGTCATTGGTGGCCAATAACGTGGACACAGAATTGCACAAAATTGGACTCTACCTCATCAACGTCAACATCACTGACATCACTGACGAGGCAGACTACATCAAGTCCATTGGTGCAAAGGCAGCTGCAGAAGCAATCGCAGCGGCTGATGTTGACCGTGCAAACGCAACTCGCCAAGGTGCAGTTGGACAAGCTATCGCAGACCGAGAGCGTGAAATCGAGGTCGCTAAGAACCAAGCCTCCTCTGAGAAAGGTCAGAAATCCGCTGAATCCGACCGCCGTATTTTCGTACAACAACAAGAAGCACAAGCGGTTGAGGGAGAGAACATTTCCCGTGCAGACATCGCATCGTACAATGCAGACCTTGCAGAACGTGAAGCGTCCGCTTACCAACGTTCTGAAGTTGCAAAGCGTATCGCTCAAGTTGAGATTGAAAAGGCTCAATATGAGTTTGAAGGCCAACGTCTTCGTGCAGAAGAGATTGCTCGGGAAGAAGTTTCTAAGCAACAGATTGAGATTGCCGCTGAAGCTGAAGCTGAACGCCAACGCCGAATCGCAAGCGGTCTTGCTGATGCAACCCTTGCAGCCTACAACGCAGAAGCTGAAGGACAGCGTGCTGTTCTTGAAGCCAAGGCTGAAGGATATGCAAAACTTGTCAAGAGTGCAGGTGGCGACGCAAAGGCTGCCGCTACACTGCTCATGGTTGAGAAGATCGAAGGCTTGGTTGCTCGTCAAACGGAAGCCATTGCAAACCTAAAGATTGACAAGATTACGGTTTGGGATTCTGGTAACAACGCTGAAGGTGGCGGTTCAACCTCCAACTTCGTATCGTCCTTGATGCAAAGTCTACCTCCAGTTCACGACGTTGCTAAGATGGCCGGTGTTGACTTGCCTGATTACTTGGGTAGCATGAAGGAAGAGTGAACCTCCTCCGCAGGCTTTACAGGGTCCGAAAATCGGCTCTCATTGACAAGATGAAGCGACGGCTTCAAAGACTCAACGACACGCAAAGGCGTTCATGACCAGTGACCTTGATATTGCACGAGCGGCAAAAATGGAGCCCATCGAAGCGATTGCATGGAAATTGGGCATATCTTCCCATGAACTTGTTCCGATGAGCCAAGGGGTTGCCAAAATCACATGGGACGCCTTGAAAAGCAGATTCAATAAGGCCCAAGGAAGCCTTGTTCTCGTAACTTCGGTGAATCCTACACCGTTTGGAGAAGGGAAAACAGTCACCACAATCGGTCTGACTCAAGCACTCTGCCATATCGGCCAAGCAGCAACATGCGTCATTCGTGAACCTTCAATGGGACCTGTTTTTGGCATAAAGGGCGGTGCTGCGGGTGGCGGTCACGCTCAGGTCTTGCCCATGGAAGACATCAACCTCCACCTGACGGGAGATCTTCACGCAGTCACATCAGCCCATAATCTTCTTTCAGCCCTCATTGACAATCATCTTAAGCATGGCAACGAATGCAAATTGGATGCTTCAAGAATCTCTTGGCCGCG
>CAXAHZ010000206.1:0-3087 GCA_963968875.1 uncultured euryarchaeote | reverse complement strand
ACAGCGGCACCCCAGATGATTTTTGCATTTGGTGAGATTTGTTCTTGGATAATCTGGGCACAACGTTCTGCTTCACCCAAGGTTAGATTACTCCCTCCTACGACGTTAATGAGAGCACCGCGAGCGTCGCTCATGTCAAGTTCAAGCAACGGTGAGTGCAGTGCTTCCATAGTTGCAGCCTCCGCTCGTCCCGGTCCCTTTGCAGCTCCAAGACCGATCATTGCAACTCCTCCTCCGGAGTTGATGACCGCTTTCAAGTCCTCAAAGTCAAGATTGACCATTCCATCAGTTGTAAGCAATTCCGTAACGCCCGTGATTGAACGAACAAGTAACTCGTCACCGACTCTAAATGCGCTTGCAATTGGTAAATCTTTGACGCCTTCTATCTCCAACAATCGTTCGTTTGGTATGACAAGAATGGTATCGCAGTGTTCTCGCAGTCGCTCAAGGCCCCATTCTGCATTTTGCTTTCTAAGCGAACCTTCTGATTTGAACGGATAGGTCACAACAGCGATGGTCATTGCACCTTGGGCTTTCGCAAGACGAGCGATATGTCCTGCAGCGCCAGTCCCCGAGCCTCCTCCCATTCCTGCTGTAATGATGGCGAGTTGTGTGTCATTGGTAATTCTACGGAGTACCATTTCGGACTCAAGTGCAGCAGCCTCTCCTTTTGTAGGATCTCCACCGGCCCCTCGTCCTCTTGCTGT
This sequence comes from uncultured euryarchaeote, assembly GCA_963968875.1. Lineage (GTDB taxonomy): Archaea > Thermoplasmatota > Poseidoniia > Poseidoniales > Poseidoniaceae > Poseidonia. The sequence goes on along the minus strand of CAXAHZ010000206.1, from coordinate 2,380 downwards.
TCTTCCGATCAGTACCTTTTCCTGAATCGGGGATTGTAGCAGGGCTTGAGCGTCTGTATTGATCGCGTATCCAGTTACGTAAGAGGATTCAAACAAGCCTTCCTCGAAGAGCCGATTAATGGCATTGCAGCCCGCTCCTCCAGCCCCATATACACGAATTCTCGGCTGTAGAGATTCAAGCAATGCTCGTAATTCTTCTTCAGTTCCTTGGTCGGGTACTTGCGTGTGAGTAACCACGCGTTGTTCGTCTTCTGACAGTTCAAGTACACGTTCAATTAAATGGCGCATGTACCTTATTCCCGTTCAAGAGAATTTGAATGTGCCGCCCACAGCATGTGTTCCCAAGGCTGTTTGAAGCCTTTAACTCGTCAACCGTCAGTCTCGAAGACCTTCTTCTGTGACTTGATAGACACACTCGCCATCAGGGAGGTTGGGGGAATCGACCAAACGAGCGATACGTCGGCCGCCCTTGGCCTTGCGGAGGTAAAGTCGGAAGGTACTGGCGTGAGCCAGGATGTGGCCACCGATTGGTTTGGTTGGGTCGCCCCACATTGCATCGGGCTTTGAATGGACTTGATTGGTCACGAGCACCATTGCGTTGTTGATGTCGGCAAGTTGTTTCAAGTCTTTCAAATGGCTGTTGAGTTTTTGTTGTCGACGAGCAAGCATTCCTCTTCCGATGAACTCTGCTCTGAAGTGGCTTGTTAGAGAATCGACGATGATCATCTTCACATTGAGTCCTTTGCTCATACGCTTTATCTCGTCTGCGAGTAGCATTTGGTGAGCCGAGTTGTACGCTCGAGCAACGTGAATCCTTGATAGAACATATTCCGGGTCAACCCCATGACCACGGGCCATCTGTGTGATGCGCTCTGGGCGGAAGGTATCTTCTGTATCGATGTAGAACACATCGCCATCAAATCCACCTTGTTCAAGAGGCATGGTGCAATTCACTGCCAACTGATGTCCAATCTGCGTTTTCCCACTACCGAATTCTCCGTAGACTTCAACGAGAGCTTGGGTTTCAAAACCTCCTCCAAGTAAGTCGTCAATGGATTGAACCTTGGATGATAATTTCTGGACTTCTCGTCGTCGCTCGAGTAGGGCGTCTCCAGAAACGAAGCCTCCGATGTTGGCCATTTTCTTTGCGGCTGCAATAATTTTACCGGCGACACCCTCGCCGAGTTCGGCTTCTTCAGCTAGGTCTGCAGGGGACATAACGGCAAGCGCTAGGAGTTCTTCAAAACCGGCTTCTCGCAATTTTTCAGCGGTTGCAGGACCAACACCAGGCAGGTCCTCGATGGTGACTTTCTCCTCTTCTTCCTCTGGCATTGCTTCTTCCTCTAGTGCCTTAGGACTTTCATTCTTTTCAACTTCAATGCTGACTTTTTTCTTTCCTTTTGATGCCATTTTTGTTCACTTCCAATTGAGATGAACGGGCTTCCATATATGAACCAATGAAGGACGGCGCGAGTGAATTCCCGTCAGTTTTCCACCAGTTTCAATGTCCAAAGGCCTTGCATGGTGATGATTTATTCACTTTTCGTTTTGATTCCGTAATTGTGAAAGTGAATTCATCTAAACATCGGAGTCTTCAGAAGAGAACGGATTTGGATCGGATTCCAACGGTTCGTAAAGCACGATGACCGTATGTGCAATATCGATGTTTTCATCACCGGCGTCGATGGTAACCTCAAGGGCCCAATCGCCACCACCTAAGTTGTATTGTGAATGCACCCAACCTCCATCATCACCATCCCCGATTTGCTCGGTGTGGAATGCCTGTTCGTCTCCATCTGGGTTATTGAGGTGCCACGTAACGGTAACCGCGGTGCCGGGTGGGAATGAATTTCTATTGGTGATGGTCGAGTCAATGTCGATTTTTTCAGGGACTATACAGTCACAATCCGGCGTGGTTGCAATAGCCATGGTGTTCGGATTGTTGGTGTTGGTCTGAGTCCACTGTATCTGCTTATCAATTCGGATTTGTATCGTGATCGTCTCGGTGTTATCGCTTTCATCTGTCGCGGTCAGTACAGCGGTAAACATTCCATGGGTTTGGTAGGTGTAGGAAATCTCCGCTTGATCGTTGGCATTGACTTCAACGGTATTGGAACCGTCAACGTCGTCTCCGGGGTCGTAACTGAAGGATTCCATGTTTCCTGCCTTTGAAGTAACGCGTGCAAAATCAAACGATAATTCAACACCGCTCTGAGAAAGAGTCGCTCCATTTTGGATCACCTCTTCGATGGTTCCGGATGTTGCGTCGTAGTAGACTTCCATGTCGATTGGACTTCCTCCATCGTTGGACTCACTTCCACCGAAGCATCCCGATACTGCGCATGAAATCAACATTGCAAGCAACAACCAAGGTCGGGTT
>CAXAHZ010000205.1:0-3116 GCA_963968875.1 uncultured euryarchaeote | reverse complement strand
GAGAAAATCCCGTCCTTTATAACCTGTAAAGAGAATGAACAACAGGAAGTGACGAAAATGGAAAACGGAAATGAATGCGATGATTGCGGCGGAACTGAATTTGACTTTGATGAGGCTCGGGCAGAGATGTCTTGCCAGGCCTGCGGTCTTGCAATTGACAACCATGCCAACGATGCCGACACCAACAGTTCAATCAGCATGGGTGAGGAGCGCACTCAGGAAAGTTTGGATGTGTTCGCCAACAACCCGAATGCAGCCCAAGGTGGCCGAATGAATCCATTTGGAGACCGAACGGACCACGCCGGTAACCGACTTACTCCATCTCAACGTCGCTTGTTCATTCGCCTAGGGCGTGCTGACCGTTCCAGTCAGCGTGAAAGAGACCCTATGTGCCGTGAAGTCAAAATGGCCCTTGCCCGAATGTTCGGAGACAATTTAGCCCGAGCAACCACCCATCTTGCTGACGCAGCTTGTCGAAAACTGTCACCCGAACGAGAAGCAATACGACGCACATTGAATCCTGGAGAACAGGCAAAACTCAGTTGCCCCAAAACCTCCATCACTCGCAAGAGGCCGGAACTACGCGGAGCAACACACCAGGACAACTTGCAAATCATAGCCTTGGCCATTGCCGTCATTTCACATGAATGGCTCAACACTCCCGCATTTAATCCGCAAGTTGTGATGGCACAATACAACATAACAGAACAACAATTCAACAACGCTAAATCCACCATTATGAAGTCCTACAAAGCCCGTTGCCGACAAGGATGGGCAGCAATGCCAAACGTCATCACTCGTGCCGCACTGAGGGCAGACAAGCTTGACATCGCTGCTGAGAACCTTGACCGTGCTCTTGCTGAAAAACTCAGCGAGGAAGACCTCGAGGTCGTCAACACCGTGTTCTGGAACATCATGACTGACCTGCAAGAGCCAACTGCCGAGGGCCCTTTGGCCAATGTCGCCATTCCCTTTATTGCAGGATGCGCCATGTATGCCACACTCTGTTTGGTTGGTTTGAACCACGGCAATCTGGGACGCGTCGCTGAGGCAGTGGGCCTCTCTCCTGCTGGATTGACAAATCGACTGAAGGACATCCAGCAGAAGGTTGCTACGGGTCAACTGCCAGGAGCTCGTCAAATGTTTTCAGGCCTCGAACACACCGACGCTGGAGCATCACCAAAGGATGATGGTGCAGAAGAAGGCGCTGAAGAGTGAGCAAAGATAAGGCGGTTTCATATCAGTCATCCACGTGGGTGGTTCATGCGCCCCATGTTGCCTGTGCTGGCCTCGATAATGCTGTTGACATTATTTGCCCCTGTGGCACCAGCATTGCCTGCAGAGCCGGTCAATAACGGAATGATGTTCGGAGGCCAATGGTCTGAGGCAAACAATACCTCAACCAACGTTGTAAATTTGTCCGATCTTCCTGCAGTTGTTGAAGTTTACACTGCCACATGGTGTGAAAACTGTGTTGATGTTGAGCATGCATTAGATGATGTGCAAGCCAAGGGAGGAATTGAGCAGTACCACATCCATAGAGCAATTGGCGAGGTGCAAGATCCCTTTGGCACCGAGTATATTGATGCTCGGTGGAACACGAAATATGGAAGAAACGCCCCTCCTGCTGTTGTTTTCAACGGCACAATGAAGAAGGAAGGGAGTGTTACTGATGAGGCCTCGTTAGAGGCCGAATTCTCCAATCTTGCTTCTGTGGATCTCCAACTTGGCCAAGGCACAACGAGTTTTAGTTGGGCGCCTGTTGTTTCTCAAGATACACGCCAAGGAATGGTGAGTTGGAGTCTTGACATTGATGCGGCCCACCTTGAGAATTCTACGCTTAATGTTACGGCATGGATTGTAGAAGAGGGCGCAGAATTTGAGGAAGGAACAAACGGTCTTGGAACCTACCCTCATATCGTACTCGAAATCATCACCTTGGGTTCAGAATTGGAAGGAAGCACCGCAATACAACTTCCCGAGCCGCATGATGGCGACGATCTTCAAGTCCACCTCATTTACGAAATCATGCCAATACCCGAGGAGCCTGTGGGAGCTGATGACACGAACAACTCGGAAGAAGACGATGCTCTTCCGTTCCTTTCACCGCTCACTGTAATTGCCTTGTTCGCTGCATCTGCTGTAGTCCATAAAGGCCGTGCTAGCCAAACAACTCGCCAAGTCCGTTGAATTCATCGTCCAAACGGGGTTGCCTGTCCAATTCCCGGGCTTGGTCTCTTAGATCTTCATGCAACTGCCATCGGATGATATCTACTGCATCAGGCGCACGCCGAGCATCAACATAATTCCACCACCGGGGAGGAGCGCCCCTGACGTTTTGACGTCGTTGGGTCTCTGCTAGAAGGTCGGTTAGACGGAGTCGCGCATTTGGCCTCGGATGATCTCTACGAATGAAAACAATGGAGTCTTGGTTTTCGCCATCACGCACGTATCCAAGCAGTTGGGCGATAGCTATCGTAAATCTCCGCTCAATGGCGTTACGCAGAGTCACCTGCAAATCAACGTCACTAAATTTGAGGGGCCCGCCCAAATCTGTCGGCATCCGTATATCCGAGCCGAGAGGTTGTGAAATCAAAGCCTCCCAAACACGAGCGTAAACCTCACACCACCGACGTTCCCCGTCGCGCATATCGCCCACTTCATGAACATCGTCTCGGTTTCGAGGTATCGCTAAATTGCGATATCGCATAGCCATTCTGCCCCAACGGCCGTATTGTTGGACGCGCATATTTGGGCGTTCTGAAAGATGCGTATTGTTAACGTAAGGCCGTACTTGATTCGCCCAGGTTGATACGACCTCGTCAACAGGAAATTCTCCTGTTTCTTCAAAATGATGCTGAAATCGCTCATTCCACTCATAATCACGCCTTTCTATACGTTGTTGATCCCTAAACTGTCGGGCCAACAAACCCTGTATACCTCGATTTCTATGAGGTAGTTCATCACGACGATTTGGCCGTACTTCGTACCAGGGCTGGTTGACCCAGTGGCCCTGGTGAAACGTCAGTTCCTTGAGTGCATCTTGGTTGAGAGTAGCAACCCATTCCTCATTTACGGGACGAAGAAAGCCAAACGGAGGGTTGGAAATCAGGACC
>CAXAHZ010000204.1:0-3122 GCA_963968875.1 uncultured euryarchaeote | reverse complement strand
GTTGCATCCCATACTGCGAATTGCACGGGCCCGTTCAGTTTTAGTGTTCTCAAAAGTTCTCCTTTGTGAATCCAACATATCTCGCCGTTGGTGGAACATATCAGTTCGTGCGGACCGTGTTTGAAATGATGCTCTAAGGGTGCTTCGGGGCCGATGAGGATAAATTCTTGAATCAATTCTCCTGTAAGCAGTGAACGACGTTGGATTCTCCCGCCTCTCGATGTTAATGTAAACTCTTCTTTGTGGACGTGTAAGGCGATGGTTTCTGTATCTCTTGGGCGTGGTTTAGTATAACTCCAAGTTGGTTCTGGCATTCTCCACAATTCATCTGCATCCAACGTCAATCCGTAGAGTCCTTTACGCCACAGTACGAACACTAAATTCAATCCTGTAGCGTCAAGACCAAGCGGTTCTGCGTCCAATACATGCGACCACGTGTTGCCTTGTGGATGTAAGGCCGTTTCCATTGTTCGCATGGTTCGCAAATCTGCCCTTTGGGGTCCATTCTCTGGGGCCTTACTTAGGTCAATACATCCCATTCTAGCCATCATAAGTTCCCCATCGATCCATGTTGCATAGAGTCGGTCATTGACAACCGCAGAATGGCTAATTTTCATCGGGAATGGTGTTGCATACTGATGAATCGGTTTCAATTCTTCACCGAGCAAAAGAAGTTCCCCATCCATGCCAATGACCAAATTGCCTCCAGAAAACGAATGTACACATGATGGAAGGAAAGGGATTGGTTCGGGTAGTCCTTCGTCCATATTGACAAATCAGGGCAGTCATATGTGAAACCTTGTCCTCGGTGGGGTCAAATGTAGGTGATGCTTCGGGATGTTGTGGACGAGGACAAAATTTCCCTCATTATCGTTAATCGGTCAGATGTTGCGAGTTTGAATCAGGCTGAAGCATTAAGATCAATGCGGAATTGGATTTCTCTCGAACCTGTTGAAGGATATCCTGCATACAGTTCCGACCACGTTAGAATGTGGTATTTACCCGAGAATGTATTGTGGGAAGATTTTTTTGTTTTTTGTTGGTTTGAGGCCACTGGTGAAGCGGTATCTGAAGCCATATTCCCTTCGCGTCATGCAGCAGCTAGCGGTCAAGCATCGTTGACTTTGCACCCCATAGGAATACCTCATTTGAAAGCGGGTGAGCAAGGACCTTACGGTGGAATCGGCGGGATGGCACCCCCTCCAAATACACGGCTTGCTTCATGGTGGAGATTGTTGAACGACCGATGGAATCCAGATGGGGAATTGAATCAATTTGATTTATCTTTGGAAGTAACCCATCACGGACCTTATCTTGACGTACCCTCATTGTTTATTGAAGTGGGGTCAACCGATGCAACTTGGGGTCATTTAGGAGCTGCTCAGTTTCTCGCTAAACTAACTCACGATGCTCTTTTTGAAGTAGGGTACGGGTCAGTTTGGAATGAAGAGCAGCACTCTGGCTCGCTGGTATTGATCACTCTTGGAGGTGGTCATTATGCGCCGCGGGCTAACGTCCTTGCAGGATACAATGATGTTTGGCTTGGACATATGTTGGCAACATACGCTCTTCCCTTTGAAAAAAACGATGGAGTTCCGGGCGGCAATTGGGCCCAATCCATTGATGCAGCAGTTGATTCAACAATGCGTTCCTTCCCCGGCGCTCAAATTGTGGTCTATATGGAAAAAAAGGCGTTCAAAGGATGGCAACGTCAAGCCATACGGGACCATCTGGAGAATAAAAATCTCCCACTCATGAATTCTAAGCGATTCATCGAGGCAATGGGCATCACTGAAAGTTGAACACAAAGGGTCAAAGAGCGCCGTTGAGGAGGGCCCTCCATGGTGGGGTTACTCTCCAAGGCGATTGTTGGTGCAACGGTCCGCATGCCGAAATGGTTTGTTCGCTGGGTAAGCCGACGCTACGTTGCCGGGCCTGAACTTAGTGATGCAGTTCAAATCATGAAACGACTGTCCGGTGAAGGGACTTGTTTTACTGTCGATGTCCTCGGAGAAGAGATTACTTCAATGGATGAAGCCCAATTTTTCTACGAAGAATATGTCCGGGTCATCAAAGCGATAGAATCGGGTCAATTTGATGCAAACTTAAGCATCAAACCTACCGCCTTTGGATTGCTTATCGATCGGGAAAAGGGAATGGAGAACATCCGAAACCTGGTAAAACTTGCTTCGTTAAGTGACATGTTTGTGAGGTTGGACATGGAAGACCACCGAGTGACCACAGATACCATACAGGCCGTAAAAGACCTCCATGCAGAAGGCCTCACAAACGTTGGGACTGTCCTCCAAGGCCGTCTGTTTCGTACCCTCGCTGATATCGGTGACCTAGAGCAGGAACTTGGTCCAGCAGCTGATTACAGAATTTGTAAAGGGATATACCTTGAACCCGAGGATATCTCGTTCTCAAAATATCAAGATATTGTTGATGCTACCAACAGTTGTATCGATCGTATGTTGGATGCTGGAGCATACGTTGCTATCGCCAGCCATGACTATCCAGTAATAGATTACGCTAAATCAGCTTTGGATTCGTTTGGTATGGGTCCGGGAAAGGTTGACCCGCGTCCTAATTCAGGCGATAACCGACGAAATAAAGGCCCGGGTTACGAGTTTCAAATGCTGCTTGGTGTGCGTGGGCCGTTGAGGAGGAAATTGGCTGCTGAGGGGCATAGAACCCGAATCTATCTCCCCTACGGTGAAAAGTGGTACGAATACAGCATTCGCCGTTTGAAGGAAAACCCTACGATCGGGACACAAGTGGCCAAGGCTTTCTTGATGCCTTGGACAAATCGCCCTTGATCATCTTCGGGGCTGTTTCTTGCGCTTGAATGAGGGTTGAACCCCTTTCTTGATTTCCTCTTTAGGTCGGATTGGATTTGGGTTGTAGCCCAGTTTTCCTTCCTTCCAAGCTTGTCGCCGTTCCCGAGGTGTGCGCGGTGCAAAGTATTCAGGTTTTGGTGGTTCATGCAGATACATTCTCTTAATGTCTGGAGCTTGGACAGTTCCTCGTAAGGTTCTTCCAGTCCCGGTATGAATGGCACGGATGCGCCATGTTTCACCTTCATAATCCATGAGGTGGGATGCAGTATACGTTGTCTCTTG